>NZ_BOQE01000001.1:1502500-1800000 GCF_023705585.1 Collibacillus ludicampi | reverse complement strand
CGCGGTACTCGGGGTCCGTCTCGAGTCCTCTTCGTTTCAGATACGGGACTGTCACCCTCTCTGGTCGGCCGTTCCAAGCCGTTCTCTTACGAAAAGGATTGGTAACTCCATGTGAGACGCCCACGACCCCGCCTGTGCAAGCACATGCGGTTTAGGCTCTTCCCCGTTCGCTCGCCACTACTGAGGGAATCACTGTTGTTTTCTTTTCCTCAGGGTACTAAGATGTTTCAGTTCCCTGGTGTACCTTCTCACTGCCTATGGATTCAGCAGTGGATACCCCGCCATTACGCGGGGTGGGTTGCCCCATTCGGAAATCCCCGGATCAAAGCCTGCTTACGGCTCCCCGAGGCGTATCGGCGTTAGCCCCGTCCTTCATCGGCACCTGGCGCCAAGGCATCCTCCGTGCGCCCTTCGTAGCTTAATCTACAAAGTGACTCGGTTGATTCCAGTTCCATTGCAAACTGCTATGCAGTTCCCTTTGCAATGTCTTCTCATATTCGTTATCCAGTTTTCAAGGAGCAAGTGAAGGATTCACTCCCTCAAAACCAAATCGTGTAGGGAGATCGTTCGGCGTGAGCCGAACCTCGTCATAACATCCTTAGAAAGGAGGTGATCCAGCCGCACCTTCCGATACGGCTACCTTGTTACGACTTCACCCCAGTCATCGGCCCCACCTTAGGCGGCTGGCTCCTCAGAGAGGTTACCCCACCGACTTCAGGTGTTGCCAACTCCCATGGTGTGACGGGCGGTGTGTACAAGGCCCGGGAACGTATTCACCGCGGCATGCTGATCCGCGATTACTAGCAATTCCGGCTTCATGCAGGCGAGTTGCAGCCTGCAATCCGAACTACGAACGGTTTTCAGGGTTTGGCTCCACCTCGCGGTTTCGCATCCCGTTGTACCGCCCATTGTAGCACGTGTGTAGCCCAGGACATAAGGGGCATGATGATTTGACGTCATCCCGCCTTCCTCCGACTTGTCGTCGGCAGTCTGTTGTGAGTGCCCAACTGAATGCTGGCAACACAACACAAGGGTTGCGCTCGTTGCGGGACTTAACCCAACATCTCACGACACGAGCTGACGACAACCATGCACCACCTGTCACCGCTGCCCCGAAGGGAAGGTCTGTCTCCAGACCGGTCAGCGGGATGTCAAGCCCTGGTAAGGTTCTTCGCGTTGCTTCGAATTAAACCACATGCTCCACTGCTTGTGCGGGCCCCGTCAATTCCTTTGAGTTTCAGTCTTGCGACCGTACTCCCCAGGCGGAGTGCTTCATGCGTTAGCTTCGGCACTCATGGGTATGAGCCCACGAACACCTAGCACTCATCGTTTACGGCGTGGACTACCAGGGTATCTAATCCTGTTTGCTCCCCACGCTTTCGCGCCTCAACGTCAGGAATCGGCCAGCAAGGCGCCTTCGCCACAGGTGTTCCTCCACATCTCTACGCATTTCACCGCTACACGTGGAATTCCCTTGCCTCTCCGACCCTCAAGCTCTCCCGTATCCAAGGCCGTCCCGGGTTGAGCCCCGGGTTTTCACCCCGGACGCAGAAAGCCGTCTGCGCGCGCTTTACGCCCAGTGAATCCGGACAACGCTTGCCCCTACGTATTACCGCGGCTGCTGGCACGTAGTTAGCCGGGGCTTCCTCCTCCGGTACCGTCAGGATAGGAGCATTGCCTCACCTATCGGTTCGTCCCGGAAGACAGAGTTTTACAATCCGAAGACCTTCATCACTCACGCGGCGTTGCTCCGTCAGGCTTGCGCCCATTGCGGAAGATTCCCTACTGCTGCCTCCCGTAGGAGTCTGGGCCGTGTCTCAGTCCCAGTGTGGCCGGTCACCCTCTCAGGTCGGCTACGCATCGTCGCCTTGGTGAGCCGTTACCTCACCAACTAGCTAATGCGCCGCGGGCCCATCTGGCAGTGACGCCGTGAAGCGCCTTTTCCCTCCTCACGGATGCCCATGAAGAGCGTATCGGGTATTAGCACTCGTTTCCAAGCGTTATCCCCGTCTGCCAGGCAGGTTGCCCACGTGTTACTCACCCGTCCGCCGCTGACTTCAAGGAGCAAGCTCCTCTCCATCCGCGCGACTTGCATGTATTAGGCACGCCGCCAGCGTTCGTCCTGAGCCAGGATCAAACTCTCGAAGAAAGATTGTATGTCACGCTCCGAAGAGCCGACAAAATCAAACATCCTAGCTCCCTACACGATTCAGTTTTCAAAGAGCGACCGTCGCAAAAGCGACTTTTTCAATATACCATCTCGCAACTAATTTTGCAAGAGGTAATCTCTTCTTTTCTTTCATCATCACCGCTCATCGCGGCGACAGGTGTTATCTTATCATGCTATGCGCCTCATCTCAATTCTCTTCATGAAACTCCCGGAAACAAAATTCCTCCTATAACAAAAATACCTCACATGATTCGCTACTATACTCTACGATTCTTTCATTTTCGCCTTTTATCAATTCGATTAAGCTTCATTACGTTTCCCCGAAACGTGTAACGAAAGCTTTGCTTGAGTAAGCGGTGAGAAAGATCTCATCATTCACTATCGAAAAAGACTGGTCTACCTTTAAATATTCAGTAATATAGCATGTAGTGGGGGGATGTTTGATGACTTCATTTACTCAATTTTTACGCAAACAATGGTTTACTTTCATTGCTTCCCTACTCATTGTCTCTGTGATTGGCTGTATCGCTTATTTATTGTACATGGGTTACCATCGACTTCCGGTCATCGATCACGCCTATAATTTTTCATTGAGGAATGAAGATGGCAAGCCCGTACAATTAAAAGATTCTGATGATAAGGTGCGTCTCCTCACTTTCATCTATACGAGTTGCCCAACCGTTTGTCCCACCATCACGCACGACATGACCGTCTTACAGAACGACTTGAAACAAAAAGGGCTGTTCGCAAAAGACGTGCAGTTTATTTCAATCACGATCGACCCGCAAAGAGATACGGGACAAGTCTTAAAAGCGTATGCCAAACAGGTAGGTGCAGACCCGAAAGGATGGGAATTTCTTTACGGCGATCTTGGAACAACCCAATCGGTACTGCAAAAGTATTCTGTATTTATTGAGACCGACAATCAGTCCGGAATCATTACACACTCAGTGAAAACCTTTTTGATCGACAAAAATAGAAATATACGTAAAGTATATGGTCTAGAGATGAATCTGCAGGACATAGAAAAAGACATTCAGTCTGTCTTGCGCGAATCCTGATAAAAGCCACCAAACGGTGGCTTTTTCATGTACTATCGCTTACTCACTTTGAGTTCCATCTTTTGCATACTATGTTGATCTCGTGCCGTCACATGGTACATAATGAAATAAGTGCCCTCTTGGCGAAACGTATACGGAATTGAATAAACACCGTCCCCATTCTTATTGGCTTTGATCATTTCATGTTGATCCTGCTTTTCCTTCCAAACCTCAAATGTAACGTCTTTCGCATCTTCCACCGGTTTACCGTTTTGCGAGACAGTAACCGTAATCGTAACTTGATCACCCACTTTGACAGTAGAAGGCGGAGTTGTCGAAAAGGAAACATGAAGTGGTGAAGAGTCTAAAGAAGCGGTTTCTGTCGTATTTGATGAACATCCCCAGGCGAACGTCACGATCGTAAGAGCGGCAAGCGCAGGCAACCATCGACTAACGGGGATCCGCATTTCCCTACTCCTTTCTTTAAAGCTTCATCATACACATTCCGAATATCAATCCATATCATTACATACGTATGCTGTTTTACAGGAAGACATGCTTCACCCCGGCATACTTGATTCTGCAGGTAAGACGTCGATGGTATCCTGATCTGGCAGTTTTCACATGGTAGGGGAGCCATTCGCTTTCAGTACAATGCTACCTTTTCAACAAGTTTTGGATCATTCTTTCCATGTTGGTTTCAGTCAACGAACCTGTGAAACGGTCAACAATGATGCCGTTCGCATCAATCGTCAGTGTTGTAGGAATCCCAATGATTTTGTACTGGTTGGCCACCCGTCCTTCCTTGTCAAGCAAGACAGGGTAGCTGACATGGTACTGTTGCAAGAAGTTTCGCATCTCGCTCAGATTCCCGCCCTCCATGTTTGTCAAGTTAATCCCGTAAAATGCAATTTTGTCTTTATATTCTTCATATTTTTGTACGAGTTCCGGCATTTCATCGTGACATGGTTGACACCATGTCGCCCAGAAATTGATCAACACTTTCTTACCGCGCAAATCACTAAGCTTCAGCGAACGTCCCTCCATATCGGCGAGGACAAAATCGGGGGCTGAATCCCCCGGTTGCGGCAACGAATGTTTCAGCTCCGGTCCTGTCTTGGTATCAGGGGAAACCGTTTGTTTCGCTGATCCGCCAGTTGTCAAGAACATGGACAATGCCAAACCTAAGATGACTAGAATACCTAGAATCAAAACACGTTTTTTCATATGGTTCTCCCTGTCTTGAAAACTAGTGCTTGAGTGGGTGTATCGCTTTGCGCTTGGGGTCGATGAAGGTCGTCTTTGAGGCATATGCTTTGCGCTCATGCTCCGTGGAGGCCGTTTCAGCGGGTATATGCATTGCGCTTATGCTCCGTGAAGGTCGTCTCGCATGGAATTATAATCATATGTTGCGAGACGACCTTCAAAGTCGCTATTACGCGCAATGCATATACCCTTTTACATCCGAAAGGAAGCGAGACGACTTCCAAAGTCGCTATTACGCGCAAAGCATATGCCTTAACGTCCGAAAGGAAGCGGGACGACCTTCAACTCACCTCTTCGCCGCAAAGCGATACAACCCACCCAAAAGCCACTCCGTTTCTTGAGATAGCCTTATACTTCTTCCCTCACAAGAATCTTTTCATCCTCTGATGGTGCCGCTCGCGGCATGGGGGGGACTATCGAAAATGGTAATACTTTGCTGTTCTTATAGATATGGTACCATTGACTAAAGTATATGCATGATCCACACGGTTCTTACCCCCGAGCAGGTTTCCAGCCACGCAACAAGAGGGTATTCGAAACTACCGATACCGAACTGAAAGCCATCGCGGCACCGGCCAAAATTGGATTCAACAAGCCTATGGCTGCAATCGGGATTAAGACCACATTATATGCAAATGCCCAGAAGAGATTTTGACGGATTTTGCGCATGGTCGCTTTCGATAAAAGAATACTGTCGACAACCCCTAGCAGATCACCGCGCATCAAAGTGATGTCGGCCGCTTCCATTGCAACGTCCGTTCCGGTACCGATCGCAATGCCGATATCCGCCGCTACGAGAGCAGGGGCATCGTTAATTCCGTCTCCAACCATCGCCACGACTTTCCCTTCCCGCTTCAATTTTTCCACTTGTGCTGCTTTTTCTTCGGGAAGGACTTCCGCAAGGACACGTTTCACTCCCACTTTCTCTCCGATCGCTTTTGCCGTACGCCGGTTGTCGCCCGTGAGCATAATCACTTCGATATTTAAATTCCGTAAGCGACGAACGGCCTCGGCGGACGTTTCCTTGACCGTATCGGCAACGGCGATGATCCCTTCCAGATGCTTGTCGACGGTGATCAAAACGACCGTCTTTCCTTGGGCTTCCAACTGTTCCATTTGCTTGATCGCAGGCTTTGACTCGACATGATATGCCTGCATCAATTTCATATTGCCGATCAACAGCTGTTTCCCTTCGATCTCCGCCTCAATCCCATGTCCGGGGATCGCTTGAAAACGGGAGACATTCTTCAACGAAAGCCCTTTTTCCCTGGCCTTGTTTACAATCGCGACACCGACGGGGTGTTCCGAGCCCTTCTCCGCTGTAGCCGCTACTCGCAGCAGGTCTGTCAAAGTATAGTTCCCAAGCGGAACAATATCTGTAACTTCCGGTTCACCTTTTGTGATCGTACCTGTTTTGTCCAAAACCACCGTCGTGATACGATACGCGTTTTCGAGGTGTTCAGCACTTTTAATCAATATTCCGTTTTCCGCTCCTTTTCCGGTACCGACCATTACGGCTGTTGGAGTCGCCAGTCCTAACGCACAAGGACAAGCGATGACCAAGACGGCAACCGCATGAATAAGCGCGGGAGTGAATCCGCTCACAACATAAGTGATCGCAAATGTCAAGCAGGCGATACCGATCACAATTGGGACAAAAACACCTGAAATCACATCTGCCAATCGTTGAATCGGTGCCTTTGATCCTTGTGCCTCTTCTACCCGTTTAATGATCTGAGCCAGTACTGTATCTTTTCCCACTTTCGTGGCGCGAAACTTGAAGGAACCGTGCTTATTGATCGTCGCTCCGATCACTGTGTCTCCTACATGCTTCGCCACAGGCATGCTTTCGCCGGTTAACATCGACTCATCGACCGTACTGCTGCCTTCTAGAACGATACCATCAACCGGTATTTTTTCCCCTGCACGCACAAAAATGATATCCCCAACTTGCACATCCTCTATGGGTATATCCACTTCCTGACCCTCACGAATCACGCGAGCGGTTTTTGCTTGTAATCCCATAAGTGTTTTGATCGCATGGGATGTCTGTCCCTTGGCTCTTGCTTCCAACAGTTTACCGAGGAGAATCAAGGTGATTACGACCGCGGAGCTTTCGAAATACAGATGCGTCCAATTTCCCATAAGAACGGAGACGAAACTGTAAAGATAAGCCGCCGATGTTCCCATGGATACGAGCACATCCATATTCGCACTCCCGCCGCGCAATGCGTGAAAGGCGCCTTTGTAAAAACGCCATCCTGCATAAAATTGAACGACAGAAGCGAAAACAAGCTGTAGATAAGGGGGGATCATAAAATGAAAAGCCACCCCAGGCGTATACGAAAGCATAAAATCAGATAGCATTTGTAAAAGAAACGGAGCGGATAAAAGTACACTCACCAGGAACAGCCTCTTCCATTCACGATATGCTTTTTGCTGTGCCTCGTTTTCCGCTTCAGTATCCGGCTCCTGCGCCACCCTTGCATCGTAGCCGGCTTTTCGCACGGCTCGAATCAACTGATCGACATCTGTTATGCCAGGGATATATTCAACGGTTGCTTTCTCGTTGGCCAGATTGACAACGGCTTGTACGACCCCATCTACTTTCTTAAGGCTTCTTTCGACGCGATTCACGCAAGCTGCACAAGTCATTCCATGGATTGCAAAAATAACCTTTTCGTTACGAATACCATATCCCGTCTTCTGTACTTGCTCGATCAGTTGATCGACAGACACCTGCTGGGGATCAAATACAACGATCGCTTTTTCGGATGCAAGATTGACTCCTGCTTGTTTAACCCCTTTCATTTTGGACAGTTTTTTTTCGATCCTCGTGGCACAAGCCGCACAGGTCATTCCGGTAATGCCAAGCGTGACTCGTTCCTCTGGAGATTCAACTTTCCTTCCTTGCTGCTCTGCCGTTTGTGTTGTCATCTATGATCATCCCTCCTGCGGGCAACTTTTACCTGATAAGAGGAAAACGGGAGCTAGAATCATTCCAGCTCCGCGGGTCCTTACGAAACTACATCATATCCCTCTTCTTCAATCGCATCTTTCAGGTTGTTCAAGTCAACAATCGTTTCATCATACGTGACAGTTACTCGTCCAGCATCGAGATCCACACGAACGGAATCCACTCCGCCGATTTCTTTCAAAGCGCTCTCAATGGCGTTGACACAATGGTTGCAGGACATCCCATTGACTTGTAAAGTCACTGTTTTGGTCATTTCCTTCACCCCCTTTCAAATGACAGGGTCTCAAATTATCTAGTAAAAATCCTCATGACCTCCATCAATTCCTGAATATAATGTTCACCTTCGTCCGCTTGTTCTCGTATCGCTTTTTTTACGCAACCGCGGGTATGGTACTCAAGCAATGTGAGGCCGATCTTGTTTGTGGCTGCCTTGATAGCCGCGATTTGTGTCAATATATCAACGCAATAGCGGTCGTCCTCAATCATTTTTTGCACGCCGCGGATCTGCCCCTCGATTTTCCGCAAATTCTTGAGCAACATATCCTTATGTTCTTGGTATAAATAAACTTTTTTCTGTTCTTCGGCCATTACTATACCCCCCTACGGTATTTATTATGCTTTACATATATTTGGGTTGTCAATTCGCATGGATATTTAGAAAACGGAAAGCAAATCCGTTAGTTTCCCCGTATGATGTTCTATAGCGGCAATTGGCCAAATATAAAAAAACACCGGATATCCCGGCGTCCCTTTTTACGCAGATTTTGTCGGCAAACCGACAATCGATTGTACTCGTTCCAATTGTGTCGAAAGCCATGCGTTCTG
Source organism: Collibacillus ludicampi (assembly GCF_023705585.1). Taxonomy (NCBI): domain Bacteria; kingdom Bacillati; phylum Bacillota; class Bacilli; order Caryophanales; family Alicyclobacillaceae; genus Collibacillus; species Collibacillus ludicampi. The sequence goes on along the minus strand of NZ_BOQE01000001.1, from coordinate 1,791,722 downwards.
ATTCTTTTTGGAATAAACAACATATGCTTCATTCCAAGCCGCCCAAGACTCGCGATGATCCCGGAGGAATTTGATAAATTCTTTGTTACCCTCTTCCAGTTGTTTCTCCGAACGTTCCAGCCAATCAACTGCAAATTTCCAAGGTGTCCATGCGATTTTTTCCAACTTCGTTACAGCATCCTGGAGCGGGGTGTTCGTCCCTTCATATTCAGCTGCAATTCCTTTGCCGTTATCATTCCATTCATTCAACAGCTCCCAGTTGGCTTTTGACACATTCTTCAGTGTCCCTTCCAGTTGATTGCGAAACTCTTGTGCTGATTTTCTTGCAGATTCCCATGCACGCAGATACGCATCTTCTTTCTCTTCCAGTTGCTTCAGAAAGGTAGACATCCCTTTCTCGTACCCGTTCCAGAACATGTTCACCCAAGAATCCACCCAGTTCACTGTTTTAACTTCCGTTTTCTTTTCCTTAGCGCTCATCGTCGTCCCTCCTAATGGCATGTAATGATTGCACTCGTTTCGAAGAATTCTCTGTCCCGCCCTCTTTATGGAAAGTGGGCAAGTAGAGATCGAGCATGCTAGTGTACATTCTAAAAAATTGATCTAACATTGCCTGGTATTGTTCCAGCTGACCGGCATATGCTTTGAGATACGTTTCCCCTGCTTCCGTTAAGGAATATAAACGTTTTGCCGGACCGGTTTCCGATGTTTCCCATTGGGAACGGACGAACTCATCCTTTTCCAATTGCCGCAACATGCGATAAAAATTGCCATGATCGAGCGCAGAAAAGCCAAAGGAAGCCAATTTTTGCATGAGTTCATATCCGTGCATCGGCATGCGGAGTAGTAAAAGTAAAATAAATGGAACTATAAAGTTTTTCGGCGGGCTCCCCAAAGATGGATGTTCTTTTTCATCAGCCATACCAATCACCCTCAACTAACATCTATGTGTATTTTACATCTATATTTCAATGATGTCAATCGAATACACAAAGTTTACCTGTACCCATTTGTTTTCATGCATGACGTATATTTTCGTGACTTGTGGAAATACCTGTAACAGTTTAGACCGTACCGCTATGAAGGTCAAAAACAATGTTCAGGTAGGTGGTTTTTATGTATCAAGCAAGGATTAACGGGATTACCATGTATTATAACCGAATCGGTTCGGGTGAACCGCTCGTGCTGATTCATGGACTCGGTGAACGAAAAGAGAGCTGGGTGTTCCAATATGCATTATCAGACAACTATGACCTCATCATTCCGGATCTCCGGGGACATGGACAATCGGAGACAACTGAAGATATATCGATTGAAACGTTCGCGCATGACATACTTTCCCTCTTGGATCATCTTGGAATAGAAAGCGCTCACTTTTGCGGTTTATCCATGGGTGGAGCGGTCACTCAGGAAATCTATCGACTGGCTCCTGAACGTTGTCGTTCTTTAATTCTGGTGAATACATTCTTTTTCATTCCGATCACATTCAAAATCCTGATGGACTATATCTGTTTATGGAAACTCCAACTCCCCAAAGTCATGAAGCGTCAATTGGCTGCGTACATGTGTTTATACACGCTTACCAATGAGACGTTAGACCGGTTTACCCAAGCGATTACTCCGAATATGGACGCGTATGCGAAATCGGTGGATGCTTGTCTCACCGTGGATAATCGCCTGCTTTTGCGAAGAATCAAAGTACCAACACTCATCATCGGAAGTCAGTATGACCGTCTCACCCCCGCTTGGATGCAGGTCCTGATGCACCAGCGTATCCCACACTCCGAATTGGTCATCTTGCGGAGATCCGGACACCTGGCTAAACTGGAACGTCCGGAAGAGTTTAACGGGGTCATTCGCAGTTTCCTGGAGCGCCAGCAGTTACGAGAGATATCCTAATTACGGAAACTACTTTTCGTGTAAATACCGCTCGAAAACCAGATGCTAATAAGCGCATTAAAAAGAAGGAAATCGCAGCCGATTTCCTTCTTTTTTGCAAATATAAGTCCATTTACTCGTCTCTTTCCGATAACCATGCGTACGTTTGCGGATACACTTGCTTCCGGGCCGTTCCCCCGAATACGAGGCTGACATGGCCAACCGGATAATTGTGTTCCGTCTTGTCGGTGCTACTGATGTATTCGAACAAGGCACGTGTCTGATTGCACGGTGCGATATGGTCATGTTCCGCGGTGAGAATCAGCACTGGGCAAGCGATTTTCGAGAGATCGACCTGGCGGCCACGCAGAACGATTTCTCCTTTAATCAGCTTGTTTTGCTGATAGAAGTCTCGGATCCACTGACGATAAGTCTCACCCGGGAAAGGCGTGCCATCATTCACCCATTTGTTTAACATTCGCCAATTATGAATGAATTGCTCATTATCCACTTTATCAAACAGGTGTATCCATGGGTTCACAAAGTTTGTAAGCGGCTTTAACATCTTGTTTCCAAAATCGATCACTTCAGGTGTGATATTGCCGAGTGTATCCACTAACTTATCGACATCAAAATGTTTCTCATTGAGCCAAGAGTTATACAGTTCTGCATGGCGGAAATCAATCGGCGCAGCCAATACGACCAGGTTTTTTACACGTTCAGGAAATAACGCCGTATACATGACACCCATCGTACCACCCATGCAGTACGAGAACATATTGACTTGCTCCTTCTTTGTGTACATGCACACGCGTTCGACCGCTTTATGTAGGTAGTCAAGAATATATTCGGCAAACCCGTTTTTGCGGTCTTCGGGCCCCGCTTCGCCCCAGTCGAGCATGTATACATCATATCCTTGTTTGAGCAAATACTCGACAAATGAATTCCCCGGTTCCATGTCGAGAATGTACGGCTTATTGATCATCGCGTATAGCATGAAAATCGGCGTTTTCTTCGTCACTTCAACACCAGGCAATGTGAAACGGTAGACGCGCATTTTATTCTTGCGCCAGATCACCTCTTTGGGTGTCGTCCCCGTTGGCGGTTCCGCGCGGTTGAGCACATTCAAAACTTTTTGGTAACGTGTCCATGAGCGCGGTGTTCCGTTATGGATCGCTTCTTGGAAGCCACCCATCGTTTGTTTCCACATCTCCTTCCAATCTTCTGCCACTGTCATCCCACTCACCTCCGAAAAATACCCCTGGAAACCCCAGGGGCTTAACTGATCTTACATGTACATGCCGCCGTTTACGTTAATGCATTGACCGGTGATGTAATCGCCATCTACGACCAGGAATCTTACCGCTTTCGCAATCTCTTCTGTTTTACCGAAACGCCCCATCGGGATTTTTGCAATAATCTTCTCTTGAACCTTCTCGGGAACCGCAGCCACCATCTCTGTAAATATGTAACCCGGGCAAACACAGTTGATGGTCACGTTATTCTTCGCGGTTTCCTGTGCTAATGATTTGGTGAAACCAATCATGCCCGCTTTTGCAGCCGAATAGTTGGTTTGACCAAATCCTCCTGCCTGCCCGATGATGGAGGAGATATTGACTACACGACCGTAGTTCTGTTCAATCATTTCCGGCAGGAATTTTTTCGTCATATAAAAGATGCTGCTCAAGTTCGTTTGAATGACTTCTTCCCATTGCTCAGCCGTCATTTTCACGAATCGCGAATCTCTCGTGATCCCTGCATTGTTGACAAGAATATCAACCTTGTCGAATTTTTCGCGGACTTCTTCGTAAATGCGATCGATATCTTCGCGATTGCTTACATTTCCTTGAACGAGATGAACGTTCGGGTTGAATCCACGAATTTCCTCAGCGACTTGCTGAGCTTTTTCTGCGTTCGATACAAAGTTGATGATGACAGTTGCGCCTTGTCCAGCCAGTTCTTTTGCGATATCAGCACCAATTCCACGCGACGATCCGGTGACCAGTGCCACTTTGCCAAACAGGGGTTTATTTTTCAGTACTTGTATGTCTTGTTCCATCAGTGCCATTATGAATTGCCTCCCTTGATGTCTCAAATGTATGTCATTATGTTGTTTTGCTCGTCACGTGCACATTTGTTCCAAATTTCACACACGTTCACTCGCATGAGTTTCTGATCAAACTTTACTCATCTTGGTTTTTCTAATTTTTATGGCCCCGTTTTTGTTTTGCTTCCGCATCAGCCACGGATGCTTTCGTCAAAGCTTGCAGACTCTCGTTGAGCACCGCCAATTGTTGGGACAGTTCCGTCATCGTGCCTCTCAATTCGGATGTTTGAGCAGCTTCCTGTTCCAAGCGAATCAGACGTTCGTCGATCGCATCAATTTTCGATTCGATTCCGACGACCAGTTCACTTAACCGCTCAAAATCTTTCAATGAAGGTACTTTATATGTTTGTAAAAGATGTTCGATATTCTTTTTAAAATATTGTTCCATCTGCAACATCGTGGTTAGGAGCTGTGAGGAAAGCGCCGCATACATTTCGCTTCCGAGCACATTGTGCAGGGATTTGGAGATCTGTGGCTCGATCTCTTGATAGAGCGTTTTCCACACGTCAAACGGATCCGCATAATTTGTACTCATGATTGATCACCTACTAGGCTTGTTTCTTGAAGAGCTCCAACAGACTGTTGACCTGTTTTTGAAGATCTTTTTGAAAAGCGAGTTGCTGCTCTTTGATCTTGTCTAATTGGGCGACAAAAGTTTCTGCTCCTTGCTGCGTAAAGTCTACAACTTTCTGCACTTCTCCTTGCGCCCATGCCAGGAAATCTGCCGTTGAAACGACGGACTGTTTCATCGTTTCGAAAGCATGAATCGTGTTCTTTTCCATTTGCTCCAAGCAGAATTCGGTCACTTTCACTACTTGGTTCTCCATATGCGTCACACTCCCGGTCATTTTTTTACAGGCACAAGATTCTCTCGATTGCTAAAAAAAGGTCGCCTGTACATGTTCTATTATCTACAATACGGATAATACGTCAAGAATACTTTGAAATAATAATTTTTTTAGACAATAAACAACAATTTTCGACTTAAATCGATGAGAGGATGAACGGTTCAGATCCTGCTAATATTCACCTCCCTTTATGTATTGAGTAGGGACAGGGGAAAATGTTTGAATTTGTTTAAAGAATAACAGAAAAGTTTGAGAAACATGTGAAGAAACTCTAAACAAATGTTTTCATTTTTTATAAATTTACATACTTCCTGCACTCCCCCTTCCAGCCGACAAATACATGTCTATGCCGCCGAAAGTCAGTTCATGCATTTCATATTCCGATAAACCCGCCAAACATACGAATGAACCATGAGGTCAAATTGTTGATCCAGCCGGTGAACAAGAACATACCCATTATGACCAATAGCCAGCCGCCGATCTTGCTGATCACTTCGGAGTATTTGAGGATCCAACGGATCGAACCTAGCGTATAGGCGAGTAATAAGAAGGGAACGGCAAAGCCCAACGTGTAAAAAAACATGAACCAGAGACCGCTCGCAGGGTTCGTTGCCGCCAGGACGAGAACAGAAGCGAGTATAGGTCCTACACATGGGGTCCATCCGGCCGCAAAGCTGATACCCACAAGAGCCGACCCGATGTAACCGACAGGCTTCGCGCGAAACTGCCACTTTTTTTGCCTGTATAGAAAGTCCAGTTGGAGCATACCGGCCAAAAAAAGTCCCATGACAATGATCAAGAGACCGCCTGCCTGGCGTACGAAAGATTTGTACTCAGCAAAAAGTCTGCCCACCAGACTCGCTGACATCCCCAAGGAAATAAAGATGAACGAAAAGCCGAGAACGAAGAACAATGCGTGTCCAAGCGCCTTGTTACGAGCCTTCCTTCGCCGATCTTCACTTTTCATTTCTTCCAATGTGATTCCCGTAATATAGGAAATGTAGGAAGGATACAACGGCAAACAACACGGCGAGATGAATGACAGGATTCCGGCGATGAACGCGAGATAAAAGCTAGGAGCAGTTCCCATGATCTTCCCCCTCCGACGAGTCGTTTAATTTTTACTATATATCAAACATATGTTTTCACTCATGAAGTTTGTACAGTTTGCCTATCCCGATCGATGAACGGAAGTCCTTAAAGTTCGAGGTCATCCAACAATGAGGTAAAAGCATCAGGATATGTACCGCCGCAAATCATGATTCTTGCAAATATGATAGTTTGAGACAGAAGAGGTGATTCGTATGAAGAAGTTGAATCGCGAGGAGATCCGTGGAATCTTCCGAATAGCCGCCAAAGCTGGACTGACGCAGTTTATGCGCCGGGATCCAATTGAAAAAGAACATGATCAAAAAAGTTCACGCAGCACAAGACACAGAACCAAAAGATGATTTTACATCTACTAAAATACATAGGAATCGAACCGCTGCCTTTCAAATGACCTTCTGTGCAGGAAGGTTTTTTTATTGCCTTATCGATAGACGGCTCAATATTTCCGAAGAATCAGATTTCAGCGTGAATAGATGTCATTTATCCGTTTCCGTTTGAGCTCCTAGTTAATATCGTAAATAAGAAAATCGAAAAGGAGCTAAGATTATGGAGTGGAATTTGTTTATGTCAAGACGAGAGTCAGAATCAGAGTCAGAGTTTGAGAGACATGAGTCAGAGTCAGAAAAGCGTGAGCGAGAGTCGGAGTCAGAGAGACAAGAGCAAGAGTCCCAGTCAGAGAGACAAGAGCGAGAGTCGGAATCTGAGAGACAAGAGCGAGAGTCCCAGTCAGAGAGACAAGAGCGAGAGTCGGAATCTGAGAGACAAGAGCGAGAGTCCCAGTCAGAGAGACAAGAGCGAGAGTCAGAGTCAGAGTCAGAATTTGAGTTTATAAAAGAGAAGAGAGAGTTTGAGAGAGTGATTGTGAGAAGAAAGTCAGAGTCAGAGTCAGAGTTTGAGAGACATGAATCAGAGTCTGAGTCTCAAAGACATGAATCAGAGTCTGAGTCTCAAAGACATGAATCAGAGTCTGAGTCTCAAAGACATGAATCAGAGTCTGAGTCTCAAAGACATGAGTCAGAGTCTGAGTCTCAAAGACATGAGTCAGAGTCTGAGTCTCAAAGACATGAGTCAGAGTCTGAGTCTCAAAGACATGAGTCAGAGTCAGAAAAACGTGAACGAGAATCAGAGTCCGAGTCAGAGAGTTAATTCAAAATCAATAGCTTAAATCTAAAAAAGCAACAAACTACAGAAAAAGAACTTTCTGTAATAAAATTATGATTAGTCGAAAGTATTTACCACAGTGAGAAGGTAAATCCATTGAAAACTGCTATTCGATATTTAAGAGCAATGGATACAGGTTTAGCCAAAGCCCAATTATTTGAATGTGATGATGGAAACCTGTATGTTGTTAAATTCATGAATAATCCCCAGGGGATAAGAGGTTTACCGAATGAACTGATCTGCTATCGTCTGGCGGAAATGTTAGATTTACCTGTGCCGAAGGGTCATATTATCTATATTCCGCAAATGATCATTGACCTCCATCCCCCTCTTCAAGACTTAAAGGTTCAACCAGGCCTGCACTTTGGTAGTCAATTTATCCATCCTACGCAAGCTGCAACGGAAGAGGCGATCGCAAGTTGCGTCAATCTTGACAAAGCTCCAGGCATGCTCGTGTTTGATAATTGGGTTCACAATTTTGACCGGAATAAGAAAAATGTGATTGTTACGATCGGTAACAAACCGAAATTTTATATGATCGATCACCAATGTTGTCTTGGCGGTGGTTGGTGGACGATCAAAAAGCTTCTTCGGAACTGCGATTATGTAAAACCAATTTGGTGTTCCATGCACCCGCGGTTTGTCCCCTATATCGATCATAAAGGACTTCAAGATGCGATCGACACACTTCAGTCTTTAAGTAGGAAAAGAATTCGAGAGGCAGTTGTAGACATCCCGAAAGAATGGGGTGTTACTCAGGACGAATTGGATGTATTAGTCTATTATTTGGACAAAAGAAAGTGGCACGTAGTTGCTGCAATCGAACAATTGGAACCACTCTTTCCGAAATCGGACTGAATCGAGTATTCTATGGGAAATCGATCGTTCAAATAAATATGCGCCTGCAACCTGCAGGTGCTTACTTATTGCAGTTTCGGTCACACAGGCTTCTCGCCCTGGGGACTCTTATTTGACGCCTTGTTCATTATCTCGCTTTATCAACTGATCCGTCGCTTTTGGAGGTAAAGTCTGAAACTTTTTCAGAGAAAAGGATCCTGTTGACTCCGTATGTGTGTTCACTGCATGGCGCCACGGATCGCGACCGGAGAATGTTCAAGTCGAGCTCTTTCGCGAAGAACAAAAAGCCAACTCCCTTTAATCGAGTGGGAAATTGGCTTTTTTGTGGCATAAAAACATTTATTCCCTCATGCCTGGTCAGTAATTTTATGATTTTGTTTAGTCGTGTGTGTAGTCATTTCTTCATTCCACTCGTATAATTATTATAACTTCTTCATTACCCATCATGACTCCCTCGCTAAAATGGTGAGGGATTCTTTTTTATTTAGTGAATAGCGTGTCAATAGATGTTTTCTCCTTCCACTAACCCGAAAATTCTGATTAAATCCCGTTAGCAATCACAAATGGATATCGTCTTTAGGTGTTGCAAATTCCAATAGATTTTTTCACCATTCGCGATTACGAATTCGATCATGTGGTTGTTGGTATCCATTCTGTTAAGAAGTCCTGTTTTGTTGCTATGATCTCCAAGATCGAAGATCACCAGTTTTCCTTCGAATTTTTTACATAATTCCATTACTGTTTGCGGTAAAGTGCCAGGAGAAGGATGAAACGGAACCGATTGAGTACTTAGTGAATAGGGAACCACATGACTCTGATATGGGATTAACCATTTTAAATGGTACAGGGAAATATACATCGTTTTGTAGACAGGAGAATAGAATACGAAGTAGTCATTCATGAGACTTGTTATATAGCCATGGATGGACTTATTGCCTGTCACATACATCTCCACAAAACGTCCCTGAGCATGCTCTAATATTTTCCTATAGGAAATACTTTCGGATTGATGATCAAACGGTGCTTGATTGGGATTTTCGATTTCATCATCAGGCGATGAATTGAGTTCTAGATGCTGTACATGGACGAACGGGATATAGAGGTACTGTTGTCCGTTGTATAGAACGAGGATATCGAATCCCAAGTCAATGAGGATCCCTTTGCAACTGTTTTTCCCCGAAATTTCTACATTCACTTGTTTTCCAACGAATGAACGAAAATCACTCATGTGAAAAAACCTCCTGATCACATGGTTCTAAGATATTAGAAAATCCAAGAAACCCAATAAGCCAGAATCAATAAAGTGAATAACACAGTGATTGGGATGACCACCGAAGTCACCTTCAGGTATTGAGCCCAGGTGATTTTTACCTTCCCTTTCTTGAGGATATGCATCCACATCAAGGTAGCCAGGGTTCCAATCGGTAAAAGCAGGGAACCTACGTCGCTACCAATCACGCTTGCGAGATACGAGATCTTTAGCGTAAGTGGATCAAGATGCATACTGGTCAAGGTAATCGTTCCGACCATCAAAGCAGGATGATTGTTGAATAAATTGGACAGGACGGACACAAGGATCCCCATCATGATACTTGCATGAAGTAAACTTCCCGAAACAATCGGTTGGAGGAAGTGGATGAGCCCATCGGTTAATCCGATGTTATGCAAGCCATAGATAATCACATACATACTGAAGGCAAACACGAGGATATACCAGGGTGTTTTTTTCAACATATCCGCGGGGGAAATGCCTAAACGATACCAACGCCAAGTGAGGAGGGCGAGGGAACCGCCAACAGCGGCTAATGAAACGGGAATGTGGAAGTAGGAGGCTATGAAGAGACTCACGCGTACGCAAAACACAAAGATGAGGATATTACGCATGAATTTTGTACGATTCTCCATGGGAATGGGTGACGTATCACCTTTTAACGGGTGACTACCTGTTGCAGGGGAATGGGTCAAGGAACCTGGAATGACTGTAGGCAATCTACGTGGCAGTACGCGATAGAAGGTAACAAACAGAAGCACCAAAAGTAAAACAAGCCCAAGTGAAGCGGGAATGAACATCATCGCCGTGTGCATATATAGATCCATGCCGACAATTTTTAAGGCTATCAAGTTAACGATGTTACTCACTCCAATGGGGGCACTCGATGCAGTTGCGATTAAAGCTCCAGATAATAAATAGGGGATTTTTTGATGGTTTCTGAGTCTAAAGTTATGAAGTAGCATCAATAAGATAGGTGTCGTAATTAAGATGCTACCATCGTTATTAACAAAGAGGGTCATGAGAAAACAAAAAAGGTTCACGTACCAGAAAAGGCGTATACCTGATCCCTTCGCTTTTTCTGCAAGTTTCTCAGCAGCCCAATGAAAGAATCCAAAACTTTCTAATACGATCGCCATGACGATCGTTGCCATGATGGTGATCGCTGCTCCTCCGATGGTTTCGCTGATCTTACCTAAATCGGTTAATGAAACACTTCCGCTGAGAAGGACGACGAATGCACCAACAGTTGATGGTATCGCCTCATTCACTTGGGGTCTGCAGAAAATAAATGAAATCGTACATAAAAAGGAGAGTACAGTTAATAGTACCGGTAATTCATGCATTCAATTTTTCACTCCTTCTTTCATCATAATCTACTTTTCCAGAGAAGATAAGCAAAAGAACAAGTGGTAAGCATGGGTTTTTTTCACTCCCTTTCGTTTGTCCTTGATGTTCATTTGTAATGTAAGTATACGTATCAAGCAGATAGCTTGGACTAGATAGCCGCCTTATTTTCTATATTTCCACTACTATCTATCAACGGGAATCTATCAGCACCCATCTTCGTATAGATGGCTACTCTTCCGTAAGCCGTGTACAACTTTAAGAAAAAGTCCCCAAAGAAGGCGGTGCCGTCTTATTGTGAGAGGAAGGTAAAAACACGGTACACAACCTATATGAAAGTTACATGGAGATGAAATTCTATTATAAATAAAAATACCTGCTAAGAAGCAGGTTGAGACTGTTGACAATGTCTTGCAAAGAGCCGTTTCCAGCTTCTACTACTCAGCCAGTCTGCTAGAGTCGCTCGGATAGAAACGGTTTTGGTATCTATGCCATAATAATAAGGGTGGATACCATTGTTTCAAAGATTGTGACCACAATACGCTTTATTTATAAGGAGGATTAAACATGAGCTCCCCAACATTCCAACCGGCATCCTCGTCTTCTGCTGATGAGACCAAAGTCCGTGCTCTCTATCAACAGCTGTTAGAGAGCTGGAACGAGCGGAGTGCCGAGGCCATGGCCGAGCCGTTCGCTGAGGATGGCATAACCATCGGATTCGATGGAACCGAGTTAATAGGACGGGCAGAGCTTGCTTCGCATCTTCAAGATATCTTTACCAATTATCTCACTTCCCCTGCCCCCTACGTGGCTAAAGTTCGAAGCGTGCGCTTCTTGAGTCCTGAAGTTGCGATCCTTCGCGCGGTGGCAGGCATGATGCCGCCCGGAGAGTCGGATCTCGATCCCAAACTCAATACTCATCACACAATTGTCGCAGTGAAACGCGAGGGAAAATGGCGCATCGCGCTCTATCAGAATACCCCGGCTCAGTTTCACGGAAGACCGGAGTTGGTCCAGAAACTGACAGAGGAGCTACGGCAGTTACTATCATAAGTTTACTCATCAGGTCGGGTTTAGACTTGGTGTACATACGTCTATTACGAGGCTGTTGACAAAAAAGGTCAACGCCTTTTTTGTCGAATTGAAATGGGAAAAGTTCACGAAGAAAGGTTCTCCTATGTTCAGGACGAATGCATGCAGGGAGTTTCAACCGGACACGGTCAGAAGAGATCTTGTCTCTTGAGATCATCTGTTGCGGAAAATCAACGAAACCACCGACTTTTCGTTCATTTCGGAGAAATGCCGGATACTGTACTGCGTCATTAACTCTTGTTCGAGAAAATAAAAATAAATACCGGGAAGAGAATAATCTTCCCGGTATATTAAGGTATCATGTTTGGCGGAGCTGACGGGATTCGAACCCGCGATCTCCTGCGTGACAGGCAGGCATGTTAGGCCTCTACACCACAGCTCCCTAATCATCAATAACGGTTGAACCACCGCCCATCTCCAATCTGCCCTTCGTTACATGTACATGGAATGGCTCATTCAGGCGGAGGTAAGCGCTTCGCAGTCATGTTTTGATAAATCTCTGACCGGCGGGTTGCAGGCGAGTGCTCTACCAACTGCAATTACCCGCTAGTAGGAGTTCAGCCTGGCGACGACCTACTCTCCCGGGGGCTCCCGCCCCAAGTACCATCGGCGCTGGAGAGCTTAACTTCCGTGTTCGAGATGGGAACGGGTGTGTCCTCTCCGCTATCATCACCAGACTGTCGGGATTGCTCCCTGAAAACTGGACACGAACATGAGGAATGGAACCGTAAACCGTTTAGATTAAGCCCTCGACCGATTAGTACGGGTCAGCTCAACACCTCACGGTGCTTACACCTCCCGCCTATCCACCCTGTCATCTTCAGGGGGTCTTACCTCGTTGACCGAGTGGGAAGTCTTATCTTGAGGGGGGCTTCGCGCTTAGATGCTTTCAGCGCTTATCCCGGCCCGACATAGCTACTCAGCGATGCGGTTGGCACCACAACTGAGACACCAGCGGTCGGTTCATCCCGGTCCTCTCGTACTAAGGACAACTCCTCTCAAACTTCCTGCGCCCGTGGCAGATAGGGACCGAACTGTCTCACGACGTTCTGAACCCAGCTCGCGTACCGCTTTAATGGGCGAACAGCCCAACCCTTGGGACCAACTACAGCCCCAGGATGCGATGAGCCGACATCGAGGTGCCAAACCTCCCCGTCGATGTGGACTCTTGGGGGAGATAAGCCTGTTATCCCCAGGGTAGCTTTTATCCGTTGAGCGACGGCCCTTCCACTTGGAACCGCCGGATCACTAAGCCCGACTTTCGTCCCTGCTCGACCTGTATGTCTCGCAGTCAAGCTCCCTTATGCCTTTGCACTCGAAGCGCGATTTCCAACCGCGCTGAGGGAACCCTTGGGCGCCTCCGTTACCTTTTAGGAGGCGACCGCCCCAGTCAAACTGCCCGCCTGACATTGTCCCTTGCCCGGATCACGGGCACAGGTTAGAAGATCAGTACCTCAAGGGTGGTATCCCAACGGCGGCTCCACCAAGGCTGGCGCCCTGATTTCCAAGCCTCCCACCTATCCTGTACATGAGATACCCATCTTCCATATCAAGCTACAGTCAAGCTCCATGGGGTCTTTCCGTCTAGCCACGGGTAACCTGCATCTTCACAGGTATTACAATTTCACCGGATCTCTCGTCGAGACAGCGCCCAAGTCGTTACGCCATTCGTGCGGGTCGGAACTTACCCGACAAGGAATTTCGCTACCTTAGGACCGTTATAGTTACGGCCGCCGTTTACTGGGGCTTCGGTTCAGAGCTTCGCTTTCGCTAACCCTTCCCCTTAACCTTCCAGCACCGGGCAGGCGTCAGCCCCTATACGTCGCCTTACGGCTTAGCAGAGACCTGTGTTTTTGCTAAACAGTCGCTTGGGCCTTTTCACTGCGGCTCCCTCGGGCTCATCACCCTACCGGAGCGCCCCTTCTCCCGAAGTTACGGGGCCATTTTGCCGAGTTCCTTAACGAGAGTTCTTCCGAGCACCTTAGGATTCTCTCCTCGCCTACCTGTGTCGGTTTGCGGTACGGGCACCAGCAGCCTCGCTAGAAGCTTTTCTTGGCAGCGTGAAATCAGGGACTTCGCTACTTGAATTCGCTCGGCGTCACAGCTCAGCCTTACCGAGAGACGGATTTGCCTGCCTCTCAGCCTCGCTGCTTGCACGGACATCCAATCGTCCGCTCACCCTATCCTTCTGCGTCACTCCATCGCTCAAACGGCTGCATGGTGGTACAGGAATTTCCACCTGTTGTCCATCGCCTACGCCTTTCGGCCTCGGCTTAGGTCCCGACTAACCCTGGGCGGACGAGCCTTCCCCAGGAACCCTTAGGCTTTCGGTGGACAGGATTCTCACCTGTCTTTTCGCTACTTATACCGGCATTCTCACTTCTTGCCGCTCCACCAGTCCTCACGGTCTGACTTCACCGCAACAAGAACGCTCCCCTACCACGGATCGTTCATCACCCTAGACTCATGGCCACCCGCGGTTTGAGCGGGCGATTTTGGCGAATGCTTTTGAATGGATCCTTGCGGAAAGCATTCGCAGAAAATGTCTCATTCACCATGACGTCCACGGTGATGAACGATCCATCCATAGCTTCGGTATCCGGTTTGAGCCCCGTTACATTTTCCGCGCAGCGTCACTCGACCAGTGAGCTATTACGCACTCTTTAAATGGTGGCTGCTTCTAAGCCAACATCCTGGTTGTCTGTGCACCGCCACATCGTTTCCCACTTAACCGGAATTTGGGGACCTTAGCTGATGGTCTGGGCTGTTTCCCTTTTGACCACGGATCTTAGCACTCGTAGTCTGACTGCCGGAGACCGAGATCATGGCATTCGGAGTTTGACTGAGTTCGGTAACCCGCGAAGGCCCCTAGCCCAATCAGTGCTCTACCTCCATGTCTCTGCTCCGACGCTAGCCCTAAAGCTATTTCGGGGAGAACCAGCTATCTCCGAGTTCGATTGGAATTTCACCGCTATCCCCACGTCATCCCCGCATTTTTCAACATGCGTGGGTTCGGACCTCCATGCGGCTTTACCCGCACTTCATCCTGCACAGGGATAGATCACACGGTTTCGGGTCTACGACTGCGTACTCAAGCCCTCTTCAGACTCGCTTTCGCTGCGGCTCCGGCTTCCCGCCTTAACCTCGCACGCAATCGTAACTCGCCGGTTCATTCTACAAAAGGCACGCCGTCAGGCATAAACGCCCTCCGACTGATTGTAGGCACACGGTTTCAGGTTCTCTTTCACTCCGCTCCCGCGGTGCTTTTCACCTTTCCCTCACGGTACTGGTTCACTATCGGTCGCCAGGTTGTATTTAGCCTTAGGAGGTGGTCCTCCCGGATTCCCACGGGATTCCTCGTGTCCCGCGGTACTCGGGGTCCGTCTCGGAGTCCTCTTCGTTTCAGATACGGGACTGTCACCCTCTCTGGTCGGCCGTTCCAAGCCGTTCTCTTACGAAAAGGATTGGTAACTCCATGTGAGACGCCCCACGACCCCGCCTGTGCAAGCACATGCGGTTTAGGCTCTTCCCCGTTCGCTCGCCACTACTGAGGGAATCACTGTTGTTTTCTTTTCCTCAGGGTACTAAGATGTTTCAGTTCCCCTGGTGTACCTTCTCACTGCCTATGGATTCAGCAGTGGATACCCCGCCATTACGCGGGGTGGGTTGCCCCATTCGGAAATCCCCGGATCAAAGCCTGCTTACGGCTCCCCGAGGCGTATCGGCGTTAGCCCCGTCCTTCATCGGCACCTGGCGCCAAGGCATCCTCCGTGCGCCCTTCGTAGCTTAATCTACAAAGTGACTCGGTTGATTCCAGTTCCATTGCAAACTGCTATGCAGTTCCCTTTGCAATGTCTTCTCATATTCGTTATCCAGTTTTCAAGGAGCAAGTGAAGGATTCACTCCCTCAAAACCAAATCGTGTAGGGAGATTGTTCGGCGTGAGCCGAACCTCGTCATAACATCCTTAGAAAGGAGGTGATCCAGCCGCACCTTCCGATACGGCTACCTTGTTACGACTTCACCCCAGTCATCGGCCCCACCTTAGGCGGCTGGCTCCTCATAGAGGTTACCCCACCGACTTCGGGTGTTGCCAACTCCCATGGTGTGACGGGCGGTGTGTACAAGGCCCGGGAACGTATTCACCGCGGCATGCTGATCCGCGATTACTAGCAATTCCGGCTTCATGCAGGCGAGTTGCAGCCTGCAATCCGAACTACGAACGGTTTTCAGGGTTTGGCTCCACCTCGCGGTTTCGCATCCCGTTGTACCGCCCATTGTAGCACGTGTGTAGCCCAGGACATAAGGGGCATGATGATTTGACGTCATCCCCGCCTTCCTCCGACTTGTCGTCGGCAGTCTGTTGTGAGTGCCCAACTGAATGCTGGCAACACAACACAAGGGTTGCGCTCGTTGCGGGACTTAACCCAACATCTCACGACACGAGCTGACGACAACCATGCACCACCTGTCACCGCTGCCCCGAAGGGAAGGTCTGTCTCCAGACCGGTCAGCGGGATGTCAAGCCCTGGTAAGGTTCTTCGCGTTGCTTCGAATTAAACCACATGCTCCACTGCTTGTGCGGGCCCCCGTCAATTCCTTTGAGTTTCAGTCTTGCGACCGTACTCCCCAGGCGGAGTGCTTCATGCGTTAGCTTCGGCACTCATGGGTATGAGCCCACGAACACCTAGCACTCATCGTTTACGGCGTGGACTACCAGGGTATCTAATCCTGTTTGCTCCCCACGCTTTCGCGCCTCAACGTCAGGAATCGGCCAGCAAGGCGCCTTCGCCACAGGTGTTCCTCCACATCTCTACGCATTTCACCGCTACACGTGGAATTCCCCTTGCCTCTCCGACCCTCAAGCTCTCCCGTATCCAAGGCCGTCCCGGGGTTGAGCCCCGGGTTTTCACCCCGGACGCAGAAAGCCGTCTGCGCGCGCTTTACGCCCAGTGAATCCGGACAACGCTTGCCCCCTACGTATTACCGCGGCTGCTGGCACGTAGTTAGCCGGGGCTTCCTCCTCCGGTACCGTCAGGATAGGAGCATTGCCTCACCTATCGGTTCGTCCCGGAAGACAGAGTTTTACAATCCGAAGACCTTCATCACTCACGCGGCGTTGCTCCGTCAGGCTTGCGCCCATTGCGGAAGATTCCCTACTGCTGCCTCCCGTAGGAGTCTGGGCCGTGTCTCAGTCCCAGTGTGGCCGGTCACCCTCTCAGGTCGGCTACGCATCGTCGCCTTGGTGAGCCGTTACCTCACCAACCAGCTAATGCGCCGCGGGCCCATCTGGCAGTGACGCCGTGAAGCGCCTTTCCCTCCTCACGGATGCCCGTGAAGAGCGTATCGGGTATTAGCACTCGTTTCCAAGCGTTATCCCCGTCTGCCAGGCAGGTTGCCCACGTGTTACTCACCCGTCCGCCGCTGACTTCGAAGAGCAAGCTCCTCTCCATCCGCGCGACTTGCATGTATTAGGCACGCCGCCAGCGTTCGTCCTGAGCCAGGATCAAACTCTCGAAGAAAGATTGTATGTCACGCTCCGAAGAGCCGACAAAATCAAGTATCCTAGCTCCCTACACGATTCAGTTTTCAAAGAGCGACCGTCGCAAAAGCGACTTTTCCAATATACCATCTTGCAATCTATTTTGCAAGTGGTAATTTCTGTTTCTCTCCTCGTCACCGCTCATCGCGGCGACAGAAGCTATCATATCACGTCTGATCATACATCTCAATTCCCCTGTTCGAACAAGTGCAAACAAAAATAAGTCCTATAACATAGATATTTCTGTTGATCATCATCATGCTCTCTTTCACTTCTTTTTTCATAGCTGTAAGGATAGAACCCGTTCGTTCATGGAACAATGAATTCAAGAAACCAGACAGGGGATAGAGGTTTGAATCAGGGGAAATC
Organism: Collibacillus ludicampi; assembly: GCF_023705585.1. Taxonomy (NCBI): domain Bacteria; kingdom Bacillati; phylum Bacillota; class Bacilli; order Caryophanales; family Alicyclobacillaceae; genus Collibacillus; species Collibacillus ludicampi. Next base: position 1,774,141 of record NZ_BOQE01000001.1, on the reverse strand, counting down.
TATACATGGGGTGACATTTTATGTGCCTTGCGATGATTAACGGTCTGGTCAACGCCGTCTATTTTTGGATCCGGAAGTTTGATCGTCATCGCACTCATTTGGTTTTCTGTGAGAAGTCGCAGAAAATGTAATTTGGAAAAAGTCCGTACGCCTTCCGTAGCACAATGAATGAAGAATTCCAGTCCTTTTTGAGGTGATCAAATGTCTGCAAAAAAATTGTATATCCTTTTACTTGGTATTTGCATCATGTTCCTTGTTTTAGGGTACTATTTGTGGGAACATATGGACCACACATCGAACATCGTTCGATGACCAAGAAATCGTTGAAAACATTCGTTATCTTTCCGCTGATCGTGGCAGGAAGCTTTTCTAATTCTTCTTTTCAACTCCGTAATAGAACTCGCAATACCTATTCATACTTACAGTACATGTAAAATCAAAAGAAAGAAACGTGAACCACGAAAAAAAGTCCTAAAAACATTCTTTCTTGAAACGCCGGTCCGTACCCTAGATGGTACGGCCTTCTATTTTACCACCCCGAAATCGGCTCACTCACGAGTGCAAACAAAGCGTAACCGAATACAGATGCTCCAACGAATATCCGAGAACTCTCAAACTCGATTTGCTTACGAGGAGAGAACGGTCGCGCGGTCTCTTTGTTGTTCGTATCCCGTTTGCTGTTCCAAGTGGGCCATCCCAAATAGATCAAAAAGACGAGACCGCCGCCGATAAAGATCATTTTGAAGCTATTCGCTACGCCTTCCGTAAAATATAATAGAGGGGGATCCATTTCGAACCACTCCAATGGAGAAGGTGATCCAAGGAGGTGAACGGGTTGAGATTAGAAGGCAAACGCATCATCTGTCTGGTTGATGAAGAGTTTGAAGATCTGGAATTATGGTACCCCATTTATCGGGCACGTGAAGAAGGTGCCATCGTCCACTTGGTAGGTCCGGAAAAAGGAAAAACGTATCACGGAAAATACGGAGTCCCCGCTACGGCCGATTTTTCATTCGGTGATGTACGCAGTGAAGATTACGACGGCATTTTGGTTCCCGGAGGTTGGGCTCCCGATAAACTTCGCCGTTATGATAAGGTTCTTCAATTGATTCGCGAGATGGACGCTGCCGGTAAACCAATCGGACATATCTGCCACGCAGGTTGGGTTCTCATTTCTGCCAAAATCCTCAAAGGCAGAAAAGTCACATCAACCCCAGGCATTCGTGACGATATGGAAAACGCGGGCGCTTCCTGGATCGATGAACCGGTCGTGATCGACGGCCATATCGTTTCCAGCCGCCGTCCGCCCGATCTCCCGGTTTACGCCAAAGCATTTTGCGACCTTCTGGCATCGAAATAAACGAAACGGGCGGATCGCCCGTTTCGTTTATTCGTTGAGAATAGAGTATCGTAATTTTTATAAGAAGAATATTGCAGAAAGGACTGGAGAGGAGACCATTACATATGCTAACTTTTTTAATCGTCGCGGGATTTCTGGCTTCTTTTATTGATTCTGTTGTAGGCGGCGGAGGATTGGTTTCTCTTCCAGCCCTTTTATTCGCCGGTTTGCCGCCTGTTGTCGCATTGGGAACGAACAAACTGGCGGGGACCATGTCTTCGCTTACGAGTACGATTTCCTTTTTGAAATCGGGAAAAATCAACTTTCAGCTTGTGAAATATCTTTTCCCGCTATCACTGGCAGGGTCTGTACTTGGAACTTTTACCGTAAGACTCATCCCGTCTTCTTTCATGAAACCGATGGTCATCATCCTTTTGATCGGGGTGACGATCTATACACTGATCAAGAAAGACTGGGGAGAAATCTCCTCCTATCAAGGAGTTACCAAAAAAACCGCCATCCTCAGCGCGATCGTGTCTTTCGCCATCGGATTTTACGACGGATTCTTCGGTCCGGGGACAGGTTCATTTCTGATCTTTGCATTCCTGATGCTCGGGTTCGATTTTGTTACCGCGGCTGGAAACGCAAAAGCGTTAAACTTTGCGAGCAATATCGCAAGTCTCATTACCTTTATGATCTTGGGTGCTGTGAATTACAAGTACGGGATTCCCATGGGAGGCGCCATGATTGCGGGCGCTCTTGTCGGTTCACGTGTAGCCATTCGCAAAGGAGCCGGTTATATACGGCCGCTTTTCATTGGTGTGACGGTTCTTTTGATCGGAAAGCAGCTTTGGGACACGATGCATTAATAGAAAAATCGGGGGTGGTTTGAAGACTCCCCCGATTTTCTTTCATTTCTATACAGTCTCTTGCAAAATCTTCTTCATGTAGGTCCGACGCGCGGCGAAGAAATAGAGGGATTGCATGACGATAAAGATCAAGATGACGACAAACGCATAAGGTATGACATTGGACGACAACAGATTCCCGAGTGACTTCATGGCAAACATCATATGGATGATCCCGACGATACAAGGAACGAAAAACAGGATTGCGACTTGGGCGGAGACGATGCGTCGGATTTCCTGTTCGGTCATACCGATCCTTGTCAACGCCCTGAATTGGTTCTGATCGTCCTGCATTTCTGTGAACAGTTTGAAGTAAATCATGCTGCCTGAAGCGAGAAAGAACAGGAAGCTGACAAAAATACCGATGAATAATGTCAAGGAAGTAAATTGCCGCATATCCAGGTAAGATTGCACCCGAGAATAGAATCTCTCTTTTTGTTGGTCTGGAATGGCCTGCTCGATCTTCTTGACTGTTTCATTTGTGGATTTCCAATTTTTCAGTTCGTACCCATAGACCGTAACTTTCTCTTGATCAGGCAGCTGGCTCATGAGTTGCTTGTATTCCGTGTTGTTCACGACGAACAGATACGTGGCTTCAGCGACAGGATTCACGACGGTCTCACTGATTTCCTCGTCGATGGTTAATTTGAGCGGTTGCTTACCGAGTGAAGTCTTGAATGTACTCCCTTTTTCAAATAGAGTGAATCCCCCACTCCCGTAAGGGTACACAGAAATCGCATGCCCTTCCTCCAAGTGCCGTTCCTTCAGGTTTAACCGTTTCGCCTGTTCGTTGTATTCCCCTTCGGAAATGATCAGACCCGTGGTCTTCCAATGATTTCTCCCTAATTCAAGGGGAACGGGGATGCCGATCCATTCCACTTTATACTCGATCCCTACACGATCTTTTTGTAAAATATCTTCTACCTTCCGAGGATCGATCAGTTGATGTTGATGCAATCCTTTCTCCACGAAACTGAAAGTTTGCGGCGCGCTTTTCGTCAATTGCCCGACTAACCCTTGAAAAAAACAATAGATCGTACCCGAAGCCGTCAAAACGACAGCGCTCAGAATAGAAACCATAAACAGGATTCGGGCATTGTCTTTCATCTTGAAGACCAATTGCGAGATGGTGATCAAATTGGTATTCCGGTAATACACAGAGCGGTTGCGTTGCAATCGGCGCAACAGCGCCACACTGCTTTGTGTAAACAGAAAGTAAGTGCCCAGAATCACCAAAAATACGACAGGAAGCATGAATAACATCAAGTTCCTTATGTTCATGATATAGGCCATTGAGTATCCTGAGCCAAGACAAACCACGGACAGCAGAACCAGCCATTTGGAGAACACCGGGAATCGTTTCGGTTTTCTCGCTTCATGGAGTAATTCAATAATCTCCGACCTTCCCACCTGTATTAAAGTCACAAGCGTTATGACCTGGAACAAGACAACAAATCCTGCCGCCGTAAATAGAACCGCTTTGGGCGGAACGGCAAATCGAATCGGACTGGTAACACCGAGCAAAGTGGAGAGAGCCATGAAGAACAACTTACTGAACAAGACCCCGAATCCAATTCCCGTAACGATCGCCAGCAAACTGATGCATGTGTTTTCCAAGATGACTAAACGCTTGATTTGGCCGGTTGTCATCCCGAACAGCTTCAATAATCCGAACTCTTTTTTACGGGATTTCAGGAACGCAGAGATCGAGTACAACACAAAGAAAAACGAGAAAATCATGATGATATACTCACAGATCACCAATCCCTGAGCCACTTTCTTGGCTGCCACCATCTGACCGTTGACGACATCCGGATGGAAAAGAAACGCCGCGTACATGTAAAAAATCATCACCGAAAAGACGCTGCTCAAGAAAAACGCACTGTAGCGGTGCCAGTTGCCTCGTACATTTTTAAGCGCGAGTTGGTGAAATTTCATTGATACTTCCTCCCAACACGCTCAATGCGTCCAAAATCTGTTGGAAAAAGGCCTGGCGGTTATTCCCCCGGCGGATTTCCGAGAAAAACTTCCCGTCTTTGATAAAAATGATTCGTCTGCAATAACTCGCGGCAAATGGATCATGGGTCACCATCAGGATGGTCGCATGCAGTTGTTCGTTAAGATCCTGTAACGACTCCATGACGTCCTTGGCAGATTTTGAATCGAGGTTTCCTGTCAATTCATCAGCAAACAGGATAGAAGGCCGGTGAATCATCGCGCGCGCGATCGCAGCCCGCTGTTTCTGTCCTCCCGATACCTCGTAGGTTCGTTTTTCGAGAATCGACTCGATATTGAGCAGTTGCGCGCTTTCCCGTAAACGCGACTCCATTTCTCGCACGTTTACATTTTCCAAAACGAGCGGCAAGAGAATATTCTCCTTGATCGATAACGTGTCCAACAGATTGAAGTCCTGAAAAATGAACCCGATCTCCCTGCGCCTGAAGAAAGCCAGCTGTTTATTTTTCAACATAGAAGGATTCGTGCCATTGATTTCAATGTGCCCGGATGTCGGTTTATCGATGGTCGAGAGAATGTTGAGCAGGGTTGTTTTTCCGCTGCCGGAAGGACCCATGATACCTACAAACTCTCCTTTTTGAACCTCCAAGTGAATATTTTCCAACGCCTTATACGTCATTTGTCCTTTCGAACCGTAAATCTTACTTACCGCATGCGCTTTCAACACACTCATCGTTGTTTCCTCCTACCAACAATTCTTAAATAGCGTGTTACATCCTTATAGCCTTAGTATAAAAAGGAGGAACAATCGAACCCATCGATTCCTCTTACAAGAGAAAAGGCGAAGCTTACAATTTTGTCACATTTATCTGATTTGGCTGCTTACTGCATGGGAAAGTGCTTACTTGGGGATCCGATACAAGGAGTCGGACGAAAATGTTAGAGTCACCGTCGTCCCCTTATCCGGTTGCGAATCCATTTCGATTCGATGTCCCAGACGATCGCATACTTGCTTGACCAAGAACAATCCAATACCGCTTGACTCTGAGGTGAGGCGCCCGTTTTCACCGGTAAAAAACGCGTCGAACACGCGCGGAAGATCCTGCGGAGCGATACCGATCCCTTCATCCTTCACACGCACACGACAGGTTTCCCCCACACGATCAACGAGAAAGAGCAATTGCTTGTTCCCCGGTTTTGTTTTTGAGTATTTAATCGCATTGCTGACCAGTTGGTTGAACACAAATGCGATCCATTTCCTGTCTGTTTCCACACACGTTTCTTGACCGATGATTTTGGGATAGATTGACCAGCGGATGAATTCTTTTTTGTGTAGGTTGATCACGTGACGAATGATTGGTATCAGCCCTACGCTTTCGATATGCACATCCAACTCAAACTTTTCCAACCGGGCCATTTGTAAGATCATGTCCAGTCCTCTCATTAATCGCTCATTCTCCTCGCGTATACTGCGGAACAGATTCCGTGCCTCCACAACAGAACTGATCTGTTCTCCCTGTTGAACGAGGAGATCAATGACGGAAACCGGCGTTTTCATTTGATGTACCCATTGATTGGTGAAATGGTGATGTTGCTCCTGTTGTTGCCGGTAGCCGTACAGCTTGTCCATAAACGTTTTATGCTGCTCGTGAAGAATCTTTTGCAAAGCTCGTTGTTCATGCGTCGTGCCGGTCCGCAAATGAACGACCGCTTCAAGACCCGCTTGATCATCTGTCATCACACGATTGATCTGATGATAAAACTCCTTCTGCCTGATGTAATCAAACAAAAGCGACAGGCCAAGGATCACCGTTGCCAAGATCAGCATATATACGATGTTGTTCCATCCCAAATCGTGATGGTTGAATCGTAAAGCAAAGAACGAGACGATGAAAACCAAAACGAAAGATACAAAAAAAGCCGTGATATACGGCACTCGATCTAAGAGAAAATGTACGAACCCCAGTTCATATCCGTTTTTTTCTCTCATGAATGATTTCTCCTGTCATATTTCTCAAATCCTGTCCGATCGGTCATACATCCGTTTCTCCCCAGACGTGGTTCAAACGGTATCCCTGTCCTCGTATGGTTTCGAGAGCCGCTTTGCAAATACCTAATTCCTCCAATTTTTTTCGTACCCTCGCCACATTTACAGTCAGCGTGTTGTCATCTACGAAATGAATATCGTCCCATAGCGCTTCGAGCAGATGTTCTCGGGAAACGATTTCACCAGCTTTGACCATTAGATTTTCGATCAGGAGACACTCGTTCTTACTCAGATCTGTCCGCTTCCCATTCCATTCCAATTGGTTTTTTGTTATGTACAACTTAAGACCGTTCACATCGATTACATCCCTGTTTGCATCCTGTATCGCGTATTCACCATACGCCCTTCGCAGTACACTTTTAATTTTCGCCATCACCAGATCGAGATGAAACGGCTTTGTGATATAATCGTCGCCCCCATTCTCAATGGCTAAGACCTGGTCCATTTCCCCCGTGCGTGCGGAAATGAAGATGATGGGGACTGTAGAGACCGTACGGATCTGACGGCACCAGTAGAAACCGTCAAAATATGGGAGGTTGATATCTAGCATCACCAAATCCGGGTTATTTGCAATGAACTCTTCTTTCAGTTCACGGTATTTTTTCGCGCGAATCACTTCGTATCCGTATTTCAGGATATACGCTTGCAAAATTCCCGCGATTTTGTCATCATCTTCCACGATCATGATCCGGTACATAACGGGCTCCTTTTGACCAATGAAGTTTCTTCTACTTTGAAAATGAGTGCTTGGGTGGGTGTATCGCTTTGCGCTTGGGTTCGATGAAGAGCTTTCCACTCGGATTCTCAACAAAGGTTGCGGAACGACCTTCAACTCACCTCTGCGCCGCAAAGCGATACAACCCCCCCCAAGAGCCACTCCGTTTCTTGAGATAGCCTTATACTTCTTCCCTCACAAGAAACATTTCATCCTCTGATGGCGCAGCTTGCGGCATGAAGGGCTACCTTGAAAATGTGTAGTTTGGCGGGCGTATGCTTTGCGTTCGCGCTCCGTGGAGGTCGTCTCGCACGGAACAATGTTCAGATGTCGCGAGACGACCTCCAAAGTCGCTGTCTCACGCAAAGCATTACGCCCACCCAATGTCACTTTTCATCTTCTGATGGCGCAGCTTGCGGCATGGAGGGCTACCATGAAAATTCATGCTTGGGAGTTCGCTTTGCCGCTTGGGTTTGATGAAGAGCTTTCCACTCGGATTCTCAACAAAGGTTGCGGAACGACCTTCCACTCATCTCTGCGCAGCAAAGCGATACACCCTCCCAAAGGCCACTTTGTTATTTGTGCCAACCGTAAAGACGTCCGGAAAGTATAAATTGCGTTTAGAAAATTATACCACAATTTATACTTTCCTAATAAGTTGAAAGTGATCGCAAAAATCTTCAATCCCTTACTTCCCAACGTATCGGAGCAGAAACTCGCTCCTTCCTTTTCCCACCGATTCATGTGCCGTTTTCGCCGATTCTTCCACCCATCCGAATGACCAGGCCGTGCGCGGAACATCGGGGAAATGCTGTACGACGGGGATATCACCGTCAATCAGCGGGCCTCGGAACTGCGTCACATCGAAAAAGACGGCCGCCGCTTGTCTCTCTACGGGTTCATCGGGAGCGAATTTGTTGTTGCCTGTACCACTGAAAAAGCCCAAGGCTTTTCCTGTCGCCATTGCGTCTCTCGCCCAATGGTGTTGCGTATCCATGAATCCCCTGACCGGTACTGCTTCTATTCCGCGCAATTGTAATAACACGGTAACGAGTTCGGCTCGTGTTATCGGATCATCCGGGTGGAACGACCCGTCATCATACCCGCGCATGACTCCTGCATTCGTCACCTCATCGATATACCTGGCGGCCCAATGGTTACGCGGTACATCGGTATATGGGCGCTCAGGTGATGGATCGTTCTGCAAATGTAAGAGATTAGTGATGACGGCAGCAGACTCCGCACGGGTGAGATAGGAAGTGGGGTGGAAATTCCCGTCTGGAAAACCCAAAAAGAAAGGCTGATGAATCTCCTCACCCATTTGCAGTGTGACTCCAGAAGTTTCTATTCTGTGCCCATCCTCATCACCGATGCAAGTCATCGTATACACCGTACCATCTTTACTGCCTGGAGGGACGCTGAGCTGAAAATGAATCAAGCGTGCCTCGCTTTCATTCACGTTTTGCAAGTTCCAGATCAACAAGCGATTGGCCGCGTTCCAAAACCCACCGTCAAGATCATCCACATCGACGTCCAAACCGTCCGGCACATGAATTTGCAGAAATACGTTAGAGAACTTTTTGTTCTGCACATTGTGATAGATGATGTGAAAAGAAGCGGTTCCCCCTTGACCGATCGTTTTCTGATCACAGATCAACTGAACTCGCTTGGAGGATGCAGCTTGAGCAAAAGTAGGAGCCGAAGCGGTTAAAAACGAAGTCGTCAAAAACGCCAGGAAGCACGCTGTCGTTTTCCATTTGTTCAAGAGAAATCCCCCTTCCCTTGCTTTAGGGAAATATATTCAATGGGAAATCCGCCAATGATACTGTGAATGGGCAGAACGTATATTTTTTGGAAAATGCCTTTTTCATCCTCTTAGCATACGAATCTTCCATTCGGTATCTTTGCTCTTGAAGCTGATCTCGTTGAAGATATAATGGTAGGTAATCTTATACAGTTTCATTGATTGGGGCTTCTATCAATGGAGAGGAGGATATCTACATGACTATTCACGTAGGATTGGTGGGATACGGGTTCTCGGGATCCGTCTTTCACGCACCGATCATCGAAACCGTCAATGATCTGAAACTTTCGGCGATTGTATCTTCTAACCCCGACAAAGTTCACAGGGATTTTCCGCATGTCGAAGTCGTTCCGACAGTCGATCAATTGCTCGAAATGAAGGAGATCTCGCTCGTGATCATTACAACACCGAATACGACCCACTACGAATTTGCCAAAAAAGCACTTTCGGCTCACAAACACGTGGTTGTCGAAAAGCCGTTCGTTATCTCTAGCCATGAAGCAGACGAGCTGATCGCCCTTGCAAAGGAACGAAATGTGTTGCTGAGCGTGTATCAGAACCGCCGCTGGGACAACGATTTTTTAACGATTCGGCAGCTCTTGCAAACAGGCTTGCTCGGTGAAATCTCTCTCTACGAGTCACATTACGATCGTTTTCGTCCGGTCGTTCAGAACCGATGGAAAGAGAGTGATCAAGAAGGCGCGGGAACGTTGTACGACTTGGGATCCCATCTCATCGACCAGGCACTCGTCCTCTTTGGCCTTCCCCAATCGGTTCGCGCTGAGCTGAAAGCACAGCGGCCGCAAGCGAAAACCATCGATTATTTCCATATTGAACTGGATTACGGACGTTTCCAAGCCATTTTACACTCAGGTTCCCTCGTGCGGGAACACGGACCGCGTTTTCAACTTCACGGGGATAAGGGAAGCTTCATCAAATACGGCTTCGACTCGCAAGAAGAAGCGCTGAAGAAAGGCCATCGCCCGGGTGACCCCGGATGGGGGGAAGATCAGGAAGCATACTACGGTGAACTTACGTTTGACAACCAGGGGATCACCGTCAAAGGTAAGGTGAAAACATTGCCGGGCCGATACCAAGCGTTCTACGAAGGTATGGTGGAAGCCATCAAGTATGGCAAACCGGTTCCTGTCTCACCGGAAGACGCGCGCAACACGATCAAAATTATCGAATGCGCAATCCGGAGCCATGAAGAACGGAAGGTTATACTGTTTGACTGAATGGCAGATCGGAATAAGAATCGTATGTCTCAAACCAAGACGCTGATGTAAGGGCGTCTTGGTTTTTTCGTTCCTCTCCATCGGATACCGGCTCTATCACCTCTCGTCCGCTACTTATTCATGATATTGTTACAATCTTACAACCCCATAGGAAGCTATCTAGTATATAGTTTATGTATAGCCACTCCATTCAAGATAACTAGGAGGACCTGACATGAAACGAAGAACGAAGATTTGGCTAAGCTTGTTGCTCTGTGTAGTCCTCTTGGCAGGCGGAATCTCTTACTGGCAATATAATCATACAAATCAAATGCATCATGATATGGGAGCAAATCAAATGCATCACGATATGGGAACACATGATCCCAATGCAATACCTGTTACAAAATTGGTCGCCCCTGAAACGAATGCACCGGTGAAAACGTTCAACCTGACAGCAGAGGTTACCAAACTCGATCTGGGCCATGGAAAAACGATGACCGCTTGGACGTTTAACGGTACGGCCCCAGGGCCCGAGATCCGAGTGCAACAAGGGGATCGCGTTGTCGTTCATCTGACGAACAAGCTTCCCGTGGGCGTCACTATTCATTGGCATGGGGTGCATGTGCCAGCCTCCCAAGATGGAGTTGCAGGAATCACGCAAGACGCGGTGAAACCCGGAGAAACATTCACCTATAGCTTCATCGCTGACCAACCGGGTACGTACTGGTATCATTCCCACCAAGACAGTGCCACTCAAGTGGGAAGAGGTCTTTATGGTGCTTTTATCGTTGAACCCAAAAAAGAAACTGTGCACGTTGACAGAGACTATACCATCACGCTTCACGAATGGATGACCGGGAACCAACCTGACGAAAACAAAAATAGCAATGAAATGGCTGGTGATCATGGCGCGAACACGATGAATCCGAGCGATCGGCATATGGGCGTTGAGCAGCCGTCTGACATGAACAAGCCGTCGATGGTTCCGAACGCCAAACAAGAAATGGCTTTGCTTGACATGATTTCGATGTACGACGTTTACACCGCTAACAGTACGAGTGAAGGTCTGCATTTCGATGCGAAACCTGGAGAATGGGTGCGTCTGCGCCTGATCAACGCGGGGAACATGACACACTTGGTAACCGTTGGGGCACCCTTCCAAGTCATAGCCCTCGACGGCCATGACATCAACGGTGCTACAACGATTAGCCAAACACTGTTGCCCATCGGTGGCGGGCAGCGCTACGATCTCGTTTTCCGAATGCCTCAAAACGGCTCGGTCAAACTTGTCGATGCAGACCCTTCCGCAAGAGAACGGCAAATGATCTCCGCTACATTCGGGAATGGGTCATCCGTCCAAATGGATGGAAACCCGATGGAGTACCCGTGGTTCGATTTCTCCAAATACGGGAGCCCAAAAGCTGATACGACGATGAACACGAATCCTACCGTTCAGTATGATATGAAATTAGATGCGGCTACGATTAACGGGAAAGTCGGTCATGATCTTCCGCCGATTGAAGTGAACAAAGGAGATATCGTTAAAGTTCACATGACGAACGAGAGTACGCTGATTCATCCCATGCATCTGCACGGTCACATGTTTCGAGTCCTGACGCGGAATGGCAAACCTTTAACAGGCAGTCCCATATACCTGGATACCCTCAATGTGTTGCCGGGCGAATCATACGATATCGTTTTTGAGGCCAATAATCCAGGGTTGTGGATGTTCCATTGCCATAATCTATACCACGCCGCCGGGATGTGTGTCATGGTGAACTATAAAGGGATCTCCACTCCATTTTCGGAAGGTGGGCCCGCCGGAAATAAACCGGAGTAGTGCAGATGATGAACACGAGGCATGTGCTCGTATATAACAAAACGGAATCGTGAAACCTACAAGAGGCTGCCGAACGATTTTTCGGCAGCCTTTCTGTTTTCCCGTTTATTCATTCACCGCGGAAAGCAAAAATCTTGGAAAACGATACAGCGCAAGTATCATTCCTGCAGCCCCGAAACCGAACAGCACAATCAATGTCGGCCAGATATCTCCCAGATGCGCCCCGCGAACCATCACATCTTGCATACCATGCTGGGCCCAGTACTGCGGCGTAAACTTCCCGACCATCTGTGCAGCTTTCGGAAGAAAGTCAAACGGGAACCATAATCCGCCTACCACGGCGCCCCCCCATTGTGATGAGCTGGGTGACCCCCACTCCCTGATTTTCGTTACGCACCCACATGGAGAGTGCCAAACCTAGCCCTGTGGTGCAAATGGCCAGCCCAAGCACGATCAAAACGATGGCGAAAACATCCCCTACATGTAACTTATAGACAAAATGCCCGAACGTCAGCAATGTGCCGCATTGAAGAAGGACGACGAGCATACTGGATGCCCACATACCTCCGAGATAAGACAATGGCTTGAGCGGTGTACTTCGCAACCGCGCGAGCATGCCCGATTCTTTTTCCTTTATGAAACTACGCGTCATCGAAATCATGATAAAGAAAGCAAACATGACGGTGTAGCCAGGCACAACTTGAGAAATCATATCCACCTTTGAAACATTTTCGCTGATTTCCTTCATGGTGATCGGAGGCATCATGATCTGCCGAACCTCAGGTTCCGATTTCCCGAGCCTCTTTAACGCGCTCGCCAATTTTTCGTCGCGATAGATATTGGCCATATTTTGCAACACGGCCTGTATCGGAGCGACTGTCTGATCAGCAGTTGGATCACGATATAATTCGATGATCGCCTGACTCTTCCCTGACGTGAGTGCTTCGGAAAAGCCTTTGGGCACGACGAGCAATGCGCTCATTTTGCCATCCTTTATTTTTTGGATCTGCTGGTCGAGAGAGAGGGTGTCGTCTGTTTGTAAGTCAATCCCTTTGATCCTGGCAATTCCGTCAAGGAAATTCTTTGATACCTGCGTTCGGTCCTCGTCAACATAGTGAATGGTGATCGTATCTTCCGCGTGGCCAAAGATGGATGCGAACATGACGATGAATAGAATCGGCAGCAGGAAGAGCCAGAAAAAGTTGCCTTTTTCCCGGATCATCAATCGAATTTCCTTGCGAATGATCGTTCTCATCAAGGTTCTGTACCTCCCATTTCAAATGGTTCCCCATGTTGTAGCCGCGGCGTTAACAGGCGCTATCAGTCTCGCAGCGAGGTTCCGGTCAAAGACAGAAACACCGTTTCCAAAGAAGGGCGCTTGATTTCAAGCTGGTGAACGATGATATCCTGTTCAAGTGCCGCCCTCGTGATGCTGTTCATTGTTTCGAGAAGATGGTCGGTTTCAATCATCCAGCCGCGTTTTTCTTCTTTAATTTGTTTTACATGGGGAAGTTGAGGAAGTTCGCTCCAGCCTTCTGCCTCCACATACACAGATTTGCGGCCGTAGTTATCCAGCAACTCTTCCAGACTCCCCTGCGCGATCACCTGGCCGTGATCGATGATCGCGATGTGATCGCACAGCGCCTCGGCCTCTTCCATGTAGTGTGTGGAGTATACAACCGTCACACCCTCTTCTTTCAGTTCGCGGATCATGTTGAAAATATGGTTCCGCGACTGCGGGTCTATACCGACTGTCGGCTCATCAAGGATGATCAATTTCGGCTTGTGCAAAAGAGCCGCCGCGATATTGATGCGCCGCTTCAACCCGCCGGAGAACGTACCGACCGCATCTTTGGCACGGTCGGCCAGGCCCACTAGCTCCAAAACCTCGTCGATACGCTTCTTCAATACCGGCCCTCTCACGCCGTAGAGCTCCCCGAAAAAGACGAGATTATCAAAGGCGCTCAATTTTTCGTAGAGCGTGATCTCCTGTGGGACGTAACCCACCTTTTTGCGAATCTCTTCGCGTTCCCGTTTGGAGTCGTGTCCTAGAACGGTGACGGTGCCGTCGTCACGATCTATGATCCCCGTGATGATTTTCATCGTCGTCGATTTTCCGGCCCCGTTCGGCCCGAGCAAACCAAAACAGGTGCCCGCCTCCACTGAAAACGACACGTTCCGTAAAGCCTGCTTGCTCCCATACGCCTTTGAAAGATTTTCGACTTCCAACACCGCTGTCACAATCTCGTTCCTCCCATGTGATTGAAATGGACGTTCATAAACCGAATCCATAACAAGCCTGCTGATCAATAAATTCCGGCCTCGTTTTTTGAAACGTTCACCTTCTCACCGCAGTTGTCGATGGGATATACAACCAAAATAACATATAATTTTCAATTATAAAAATATGACATTCAATGAACCGGTAACCCTCTTTCATCGAATAAGGGAAAAACGAAGGAAAAAATAGGGCAGGAAAGAGATTCCTACCCCAATTGAACTTTGTCTAGAAACGAACGCTTTTGATAGAACTTTACACGGAAAACTGTTCAGACTATGTACGCAAATCAAGTTCTCTGTCGTTGGGGAGCCAAAGTGAGATCAATGATGCAAGGACAGGCAAGATGACAATGAGATTGAAAATGACGGGTACCCCGAACTGATCAGCCATCCATCCCAAAAAAGTGGCTCCGATTCCCCCTGCACCAACACCAAAACCAATCATCAGCCCGGAGGCCAGACCGATGTTTCTTGGTAACAACATTTGCGCATAAACAACCGTCACAGCAAATGAGGACAGTACGGTAAAGCCAAAAGCAAGCAAAGTCACTGCAGCGAGAGATCCGTTGACCCGTGGAAAAATCAAAGCAAACGGGATGGATAAAACCATGGAAGCCACCATCAAACGTTTTTTCCCGATCCGATCCGAAAGAGTGCCTCCTATAAATGTGGCAACAGCCCCAGCTCCCAAAAATAGAAAAGTATACAACTCGGCACGGGATAACGGAATCTGATGATGGGTGTAGAAAAATGGAAGAAATCCCGCGACACCAATTTGACACCAAGAGCGAAGAATCACGACCAATACCAATAAAATCACGGCGGACGTACGGTTTCGCCCTTCGATCTGACGTTTTTTTCTCTGCTCCTGCTCGATTCTGCTCCGATACCATGGCAGCAATCGCCATGTAATAAAAAAGGCGAAGATTGCCATAAGCGTGAACCATACAAGTCCTTGAGTTCCCGTATGCAGGAGGAACAATGGGAGCATCAAAGGACCTAACGCTTGCCCGGCGTTGCCCCCCACCTGAAAAATCGCCTGCGCAAACCCTTTGGCTTTACCTGCGGCCAAATGTGTGCCACGAGACGCTTCCGGATGAAAAGCACCGGAACCGAGTCCCGATAACGTGATAAAAAACAGCAACCACGCGAAAGAGGGCGCCACTCCTGTCAGGGCCAAACCGAGATTTGACAAGAAAACTCCCAAGGGGAGCAGCCAGACGAGAGGCTTTCGGTCGGTCAAATAACCAAAAATCGGCTGCATGATGGAAGAAGCGAAATAAGAGAACAGCACAATGAGCCCCGTCTCCGTATACGACAAGTGAAAGGATTCCTTGTATAGCGGCAACAAGGCAGGCACAATACCAACCGTCATTAAGTCATTCATCAAATGTGCGGCGCTTAGACTCCATACCGCTCCCTTGTTCAAACCGACATGGACATTTGTTGCTTCAAGTTGGGTGCTTATGAGAAACACCTCCTCGATCACACGGAAATTATTTCTTGGCGATCAACGGCTCTCGCTGCCTTTTTAACCTGATTGTACTCGAAATCCCCCGTGAAATTAAGTGTAAATTCAAATGAATGGATATCTTTATACAGAAAAATCCCAGGAACATGCTCCCTGGGATTATCCGCTATTACTCCTCAATCTGAAGCAACTCGGATTTTTGTATGGAACAATTGCCGCTGGCTGCACAACTGCCGCAACCGCTCGCACAATATCCTTTTTTTGTCCGCTTTACGAAAGAGAACAATTGCCAGGCCGCAAAGCCAAGTACGGCTACGATCACGACATAGATCATGCGTTTCACCGCTTTCCCTATATTTTAGAACATCCATCGAGCGACTTGATATACGAAAAATGAGATGATCCAAGCCAGTGAGAAACTATACAAAACAGAGATCAACGTCCATTTCCAGGAACCCGTTTCCCGTTTTAACGTAGCAACGGTAGACACACACGGCGTATAGAGCAAGACAAAAAACAGAAACGACAACGCTGCGGCCGGTGTAAACGCGCCCTGTAAAAGAGCACCAAGCGAACCGTCAGTATCTCCTGCCCCATAGACGATGCTCATCGTTGATACCACGACTTCTTTTGCAAGGAAGCCTGTAATCAAAGAAACTCCCGCCTGCCATGTCGCAAAGCCCATGGGCGCGAACAGTGGTGCGATGAGACCACCGATCGTGGCCAGGAAACTTTCATTCATCGGCGTGACTCCATGAAAGGAGAAGTTTCCGAGAAACCAGATCAGCACGGACATACCAAAGATGATCGTTCCCGCTTTTCGTACAAACCCTTTCGCCTTATCCCAGGTATGGAGGAACAAACTCTTGATCATCGGCGCGCGATACGGAGGCAATTCCATCACAAACATACCTTCGTCTGCCTTCAAAAACTTCTTGAACAAATATGCGGTCAAAATAGCCATGATAATCCCTGTTACATACAAAAGAAATACAACCTCTGCCTTTCCTCTATTAAAGAAAGAGGACACGAACAGCGAGTATACGGAAAGCCGGGCTGAACAGGACATGAAAGGAGAGATCAAGGCTGTTACCATACGCCCTTTGTGATCTTCTAACGTACGCGTCGCCATAATTGCAGGCACATTACATCCAAACCCGAGAATGAGAGGAATAAACGCTTTGCCATTTAACCCGATCGCCTGCATGAAGCGGTCCATCAAGATCGCAGCTCGTGCCATGTATCCGGAATCTTCTAAAAAGGACAAACACAAGAAGAGTATCGCGATCTGTGGTATAAATACCAAAACCGCTCCAACACCGGCAAGAACCCCATCGGTCATCAATTGAGTGAACCAGTCCGGACTTCCCATCTTCATCAGGGCATTATGCAGCCAATCTGTTACAGGCCCGCTGATAAACGTATCCAGTTGGTCGGATAGTGATGTTCCGATCCAACTAAACGTGATTTGGAAAATCATGAACATGAATAATAGAAAAATCGGGATACCGAGGTAACGATGCAAAATCAAACTATCGATCCGGTCACTCCATGTACGTTCAACCGTTCTCCTTTGCGTAGTCACTTCTCGTAATAACGTTTCAATCCAGGTGTAGCGGGCATTGCGAATCTGATGATCGACCGTATCGCCAAGCCTTTGACGCACGAGTTCCATCCGTTCAATGACGGAAGGATCGACATTCTGACGGATCACTTGTTCAATCGTCTCATTACGCTCCAGCCACATCGTGGCTATCCATCTCACGCTTGCTTTTAGATTCAATTTTGCCGAATCAAGCAAAACGATCAGTTCGTTGATTGCTCTCTCCACCTGTTCCGGATAGGGGACGATCAAACGGCTGCACGTAGGCTCTTCTTTTTCCAGCCATTCCAAGAGCTGTTGGCGCCCTTTTCCTTTGCGGGCAATCATCGGGATCACGGGCACACCAAGCTTTTGTGCAAGTTTTTTCTCATCAATTTGTAAACCGCGTGATACGGCTACGTCCATCATGTTTAAAGCCACGATGCTCGGCAGTCCCATCTCCAACAGCTGTACGGATAAATAGAGATTTCTCTCCAAATTGGATGCATCGACAATATTCAAAATCACATGGGGAGATTCTTGTAAAAGGTATGAGATCGCCACTTTTTCTTCGAGCGATTGTGCTGACAGGCTGTAAACACCGGGAAGGTCAATCAACATACGGGAAGAAAGTCCTTTGACCCATCCTTCCTTTTTCTCAACCGTGACGCCCGGCCAGTTCCCCACATATTGTCGGGTACCCGTCAGGAGGTTAAATAACGATGTCTTACCGGCATTCGGATTTCCTGCTAGTGCAATCGTTTGTACCATGTTAACCACTTCTTTCTATTCGAACCGAAAATCCTTCGTTCTTAAAGATCAGAAATCTCAATATACCGTGCTTCCGACATGCGGAAACTCACTTGATAACCACGAACTTGAACGACAATCGGATCACCCAGTGGAGCCTTGCGTACCACTTGTACCTCCGTCCCCGGCATGAGTCCTAGATCCATGATGCGCTTCCTGCGCGACTCCCCTAACAATAAAGCAGTGACCCGAGCCTTTTCCCCAATCCGACACTCGCTCAATACCATTCTTCCGCACCTCGTTGATAATGATTATCATTTATATTCATATGTGTATGATAATCGTGAGTCGTATATTTGTCTAGTCATATTTGTCTCGAAATTTTTTTGAACGAGGGGAAAATAAGCATGAGCCATTCCAAAGATCTGTTTACATAGCAGAATTACTGATATCTAATGTTACATTTTTCTAAATCGAGTAGGAAGGGGCGGCTAGCCTCTGTCCTCTTACCTATGAAAAAATGCAAACCCTTTTTAAAGATAGATTGTGTTTCTTTAAAAAAGATTGATGTTTTTGGGGAATTTCAAACTAATATTGACAGAATCACATCATGCAATGATAATTCTGTATATTTCTATATTGATCTCAGGTTTCTTCTTGGTTCCGTTTTCTTGAGATGAACCAATCTGAAGATTCGGTTTCCAAAAAGAAATGCTGATCGCTTCATGCTTATTTGAAGTGTAGGAAACCTATAATTCTCTTCGTTTACAAGATTAAGTCTTTCGTGAAGATAAAGGGGAAATCAATTTCATACCTTTCTGTGATGGGGGATTGTATGTTCCGTTTAGATCATTTTGTTGTTCATATCGACGATGACTTCGAAATGTTGAGATCACTAAAGGATCAAATTGAACCCCTTGGTTTTCCTTTTGATCCAGAAAGAGGAAAAGGTACTAAGGGGTTCAAAGTGGCGAATATCTGGATAGGGGATCAATATCTGGAACTCCCTTGTATTAAAACAAGAGATGGTGGCGGATGGAGAAAAGAATGGGTAGAAAAATATAATCAAGGAAAACGTGGTATTTTTGGACTTTGTCTTATGACCGATCAGTTGGATTATTTTCGGAATGAGGTAATAGCACGAGGGATTCCCGCCAGCGCCCCTGAACGAATTACATATAAGATGTTTTTTGGACTCTTCAAAAAATCCTTGCCTTTTCGATTGGTGTTTACACCTCAAATTCCTGGAACCGATTTGCAGATATTTTTTCTTGAAATGGATAGCCAAGAAAAACTAGATTTCATGAAGAAGTACTTTATGAAACCAAATTCGAGAGATTACGGAATAACTGGAATTCACGAAGCGATCGTCAAATCCCATTTTACAACAGATGCATGGGAATATATCGAAAAACTCTTTCCGAATCTTATCGGCAACCAAACAAGAGCAACTCTTGATATGGGAGAAACAAAACTGACTTTTGAGCAATCTCAACATGCTGACTTACGAGTAGAATTAAGAGCCTCAACTAAAGAAAATCTGAAGAAAGGAAGTTTTATGATTGAAAACGTTGAAGTGGTGGTTCAATAGAGAATAAGTTTCCGGGGTACCAGTCACTGGAACCTCTTTATAGTGACGATATGATGCCTCATATCATCAAATCTTTTCTATTACATATAATTCTTTGTATCGATGGATTTTCTTTTCATCAAGTGATTGGCATTAAATTTTTACAGAAGACGTATCGCACGCTTTTGGTTGTGATACATGTGATCATGTTTCTTGTCATTTGCAGATGTCTTTTTTGCAACAGGGAACTCTTTTGATGGCGTTTGGCATATCGATAAACAATCAAATCAATGATATCGATATACGTTTAAGTTTGATTGAGGAGTAGATGTTTATGAGAGATGAGTGTATAGATGTTCTTCCCAGTGATGCTCGTTGGCAACATGCTAAGGGACCAGGAGCTCACGGTATTCAGTTGCACTATGTGCGGCAAGGTACTGGTACGAAAGTCTTACTTTTACACGGATGGCCGGGATTTTGGTACGATTGGCGCCGAGTCATCCCCACGCTTTCTGCTAACGCAGATGTGATTGCGCCGGATTTCCGGGGTTTCGGTAATTCTGATAAACCGGACGTCCCGCCTACGGAAGGTTATACGCCTGAGGTCTTGGCCGAGGACATCTTGACTTTGCTTAATCACCTTGAGATCAATAAGGTAATACTTGTTGCGCATGATATCGGGGCTACGGTCGCCCAACGAATTGCACGTAAAGCTCCCAATCGGGTCGAATCATTGGTTTTATGTAATCCACCGTACCCTGGAATTGGAGAAAGACGGTATCAACCCTCCGCTCAACGAGAGTTTTGGTATCAACATTTACACAACCTACCTTTGGCAGAAAAACTCATTGGCTATAACCGTGATACTGTACGTCTATACCTTGCTCATTTTTACGACCATTGGGTGGGACGGAAAGAAGCAATACGTCCACATGAGTTTGAAGCGATCGTCGATATGTATGCCAAACCTGGGGCAATAAAGGGAAGTATTTCGTATTATCAAGCGAGAAACGCTGCTCGTTCTGCGGAATCCACATCAATGTCTGCAGATTCTAAAATCATTCATCCAACGTTCGTACTTTGGGGAGAAGCAGATCCAGTCATACCTTCCCTATGGTCTGATCGCCTTGGTGAATATTTTGAACGGTTCACATTGAGGGTCTTGCCTGGAATCGGACACTTTGTTCCAATAGAAGCTCCTCGTGAAACGTTAGAGGCGATCTTTGCAGCTTTGAATCAACGTTGAATCTAATTTGGGCTTGCTGAACGATTCGTTATCAATAAAAGTATCTAGTCTAACGCCTGGAATGTAGAGTCTGAAAACGTAAAATAGAGAACCCGTAATTGCCGCTTCAGGTCATGACGAGACGTTGCAAGGCTAATACGGGTTCTCTGTGGGATCTGATTTGTTTTCACTCTTGATTCCCGTAAGCGGAACAAAAAAAGACTATTGCAACGTATCCATGTTATTTTTGTATGACGTATTTTGCTCCCGAATTTTTGAGAAGTTTGGAAATCCCATCTGGGTGATATGGCATGAATCGGTCTGCTTCCTCCACATTCACCCATTCCACTTTTATGATATTTTCATCTCGTGGAATTTCTTTAGGACGTTGAGTGATTAGACCATGAAAAGTAATGAAAAAAACATGATTTCCGTCTATAAAAGCTTCGTTCAATGCAACAATATCACCGACTGTAATGTCATACCCCGTTTCTTCCTTAACTTCTCTTATCGTTGCTTCTTTTAGAGTTTCACCTGCTTCAACTGCCCCTCCCGGTAAAGACCATGTACTATTCTTATTTAGTACCATTAAAATTCGGTTCGTCTCTTCATCCAATAAAAGTGCGTATACAACATCAACTCGTCGTAAATTCATCGTTTTATCTCCTCTGCATTAAAGCGCTTTTCAATACATCGACATCTATGGTTCTATGATAGAGTGGAATTTTATTCCGGTTATATTGGGGATTATAATGTCGGCTGTATCAAAAAAATGTTTTAGACTGCTCTTTCATTATTTCAGTATTGATCCCGTTACTCAAAATGTCTGGCTGCTCTCAGTATCGGTTCCGATTCATTAAGTCTATGACCGCAGCTTCAACCGCATCCGTCAGCGAATATTTTGTGTCGAAGCCAAGTTTTCGTATCTTGTTATCATTCCAAAGTCTATTCACTGTAAAAGTTTTCAATACGAACGGTGTTAAATGATATGCAATCATTTGCTCGTCCGTTAAAAATTCAGGTATATTTATAGTTTTGGAATTCTTCCCTGTTGCATGGTCTATGGCTGTTTTTAATTGCTTCCAGGTTGTATCAAATCCTTTAAGTAAGTAGATGCCATTGTCATGTTGGGGCTTTTGAAAAGTGCCTAACCAAACCATCGCCCGTCCAATGTCGCGAGTATCAACGAGAGAAACTTTTACATCTCCATTTCCTACCATTGGATATTGGTCATTAACATGTGCAGCGAATAGTCTTGCGAAAAATGATGAGTGATCCCTAACACCTATGGTGCTTGCCGGGCGTAACACGATCGTTGTAATCCCTGTTTTTCGTCCTGCTTCTTCGATTATTTTTTCCCTTTCGATTCCCAAACGTTGTATCGGGTACTCAGGTTGTGGAGTATAGGATTCGTCAATCGGTTCGTTACTTTGGAAATCATATATTACGATTGTACTTAACTGAATAAATCGGGAAGCACCATGTGAAGCAGCAGCTTCAATAAGCGTTCTGGTCAATTTTATTTCCACTGGAGCATCTAAGCTGATTTGCGTATGCAGCTTCGCAGCCGCTGTGCAATTATAAACGACTTCATGCCCTTCTATCACTTTTCCAATAGCTGAAGAATTAGAAAAGTCAATCCTAACGACATTCACTCCCAAACTTTTTAAAAATGTTGTGTCACTCGTGTCTCGAACAGCTGCCGTTACTTGATGTCCAGCTAGTTGTAATTGTTCAACAACATGGCCTCCAATAAACCCGGTACCTCCAAAAACAATTGTTTTCATGTTTTACATCCCCCATTATTTACTAAAGAACTATTTTAAACTATAATAATTGATGCACTATTTCTACAAAAGTACGGATATTTTTTATAGTTACTATTGAGATTGATAGTGGGGGATTCAGAGATGTATGACGAACATGATCATTCCAAATGTCCCATTGAAAAAACCATGAATGTTATTGGAGGTAAGTGGACTTTTCTTATTTTAAGGGACCTATTCTTTGGTCCACGACGATTTGGGGAGTTACAGCGGTCTTTAAAAGGTATTAGTCCAAGAACTCTATCTATTCGTTTAAAAGAGCTGGAGGAAGAGGGGATTGTTAGCCGAACCATATTTTCTGAAATCCCTCCGCATGTGGAATATTCACTTACCGAAAAAGGAAAAACCCTTCGTCCAATTTTCGATGCGATGATAGAATAGGGAAACACGTGGGATGTGTTGGGAATTAGAAAAAAATGAAAAAAGCACAGACAAAATTAGGAATCCATCCTGTTTTTATCTATGCATTTCGGGGACAACTTTTTTAATTTGAACAACTTTATTTTATCAGTGGAGTTTTCTTTTATAAACGAATCAGCTTTGAAACCGACTCGTCGATACAACCCCCTATCATAAAAAGAGGAACTATTGTTGGATACATATACGAAATATTGAAATTATTTATTTTCGTTTTATGTCTCTATTTCAAATTTTTAAATTATAGTAAATAGTTGAAAACGCCCATCCTGCCATGTGAATCAATAAAAGAATTCCTAAGACAGGAACGGCAGACAATTGAAGACCACAAATCAATAAAATAAATAGAATATAAATTGAGACCAAAGTAATTTTCCACGCGGTCGCTAGGGATTTGGTTGTAATGGCTTCATATCTCTCGTCAAGTCCCCTGTTGCGCGCCGCTTGCTTACGCCCCCACCATAGCCCGAAGGCGCCTCCTAAAGCTCCAAGCAATAGCCCGAGCAGACTTAAAGCATGATCCAAACCCATGTTCAATCGCTCCCTTTCTCAAAAATAAATACATCTTCGATCTTGCATCGAAATGCCTTCGCAATTTTATAAGCCAATTCCAACGATGGATTATACCGACCATTCTCAATGGAAATGATGGTCTGTCTTGAAACACCGACTATTTCGGATAGTTGCTCCTGCGTCCAACCAAATGCTGCTCTGAGCTCTTTAATACGATGTTCCATTCGAACCCCGCCTCAAGTAAAGTATCTTTTACGTAAAGGATACTTTACTTCCAAGAATGTGTCAAGTGTGCTTTACATTCAATACACCTACTTCCGTCCGATCAAATTCTCTATTTTCTTGGTCAAAAACTGTATTTTCATCGAACAAAGAAACAAAGGCATGGGCTTAGATTGGAAGCCCTTCAAAACCCAGGGAACAAGTCGAACATGCCCTATCCTTAATTGCTCCTCATGAACCCTCTCGATTCCCTGGTAGGAATGGATAGATTTTTTTTGCACATCCTACATAGATAGCAAGTGCAAAAGTTAGTCGTTCAAGGGAAGAAAGGAACTGTTCCTCATGAAGCAAGTGCGATTTTGGAGATCAAGGGAACCCCAGCAACCAGTCAAGCCATTTCCGCAACAAGATGTCAACCTGTATTCCGATGTGGAACAAAACATGCAAGTTCTTCGCTCGATGTATACCGATTGCGAAGATATTGTTTTTCGATCGTTTGCGATTGGTGTAACGACGAAAGCTTATCTTGTTTATATTGAAGGACTCAGCAATAAGGAAGAGATCGATAAAAACGTACTCACCCCGCTCATGCATGAGTCTGTGGTGAGTTTAAACGATCTGTTAGATGGCGAGCGAATTCCCGTTTCCGACGTCAAAGAAATCAAGACCTTTGGAGAGTGTATCGAGCAAATCTCCATAGGAAATTCGGTTTTATTGCTGGATACGGAAGACCGAGGGATTTCTTTGGCATTGGCCAAGTTTGAAAAGCGCAGGATTGAAGAACCTGTAGCCGAATCGGTCGTGCGCGGACCTCGTGAAGGATTTACGGAATCGATCGTTGTCAATATGTCCCTTCTGCGGAGAAGAATCAAAAGTCCCGCTCTGAAAATGAAATCATTAAAAATCGGAAGGTACACGCAGACAAAAGTCGTTGTTGCTTACGTGGAAGGTATCGTTGACCAGACGCTGGTTGAGGAAGTCATGAATCGATTAAAACGAATCGATTATCAAGGCGTCTTTAACAGTGGGGAAATTGAGGAATTTATCGAAGACAATCCCTTCTCCCCTTTCCCGTCACTCTTGGATACGGAACGGGTCGATGTTGTTACTTACAGCCTGCTGGAAGGGCGTGTAGCGATTTTAACGGATGGCAGTCCAACTGTGTTGGTTGCTCCGACCAGTTTTTTTTCTCTTTTGCAGTCCCCGGAGGATTATCATCAGCGATTTTTGATCGGAACAGCGATTCGTTGGTTGCGTTTCTTATTCGTCGGGCTTTCCCTTCTTCTTCCCTCCCTTTATGTTGCCATACTCTCCTATCACCAGGAGATGCTACCCACGACACTTCTGCTCACCGTTGCCGCTTCCCGGGAGGAGGTTCCCTTTCCGGCATTCGTCGAGGCTTTTCTGATGGAGGTTACGTTCGAAGCGCTGCGTGAAGCAGGGGTGCGTCTCCCCAAACAGGTGGGGGCCGCCGTCAGTATTGTCGGTGCTTTGGTGATCGGACAAGCAGCGATTTCCGCGGGGCTGGCTTCGTCACCGATGGTCATGGTGGTGGCTCTCACCGGGATTGCATCTTTTATGATCCCTCGTTTTACTGCAGGGATCGCCTTACGGATGTTGCGCTTCCCGATGATCATCCTTGCGGGTACATTAGGAATACTTGGTATCATGATTGGCATTATTGCCATTGTTGTTCATGTATGTTCAATCAGGTCTTTCGGAGTCCCATACTTACAACCGATTGCACCACTGAAAGTAAGAAGCATACTGGATACGATCGTCCGGGCCCCTGTGTGGGCGATGGACGTACGAACACACTTGACAGGCGAGTATAACAAATTCAAGGAGTCTCCCGGGCTCAAACCGGGTCCTGAAAAAGGAGGAGATTGAAGGGAATAAACGGAACAGCATGTGGGGACTGAGGTGATGTAACGCAGGATGGGGTGATCAGAATGATTGAGAAAGGGAAGATGTCCGCATTTCAGGTGGCGATCATACTTTATGCAACCGTATTAGCGACCGCCATTCTCATCGTTCCTTCATTGACGAGCAGGATAGCGGGAAAAGACCTCTGGTTGTCTCCGGTGTGGGCTTCCCTCGTCGGCTTCTTCACGGTGTATGATGCTATACAATTGCATAAGCTCTACCCAGGAGAAACGATCATTCAATATTGCCAACATATGCTCGGTTCATTTCTGGGAAAAGTTATTGGTTTTTTGTATCTTATTTCCTTCGTTTATTTTTGTGGAATTATACTTAGGGAATATGCGGAATTTATTGTGGGTTCCTTTCTCACAGCCACCCCGATGGTTGTGGTGATTGGAGGCCTGACATTTGTATGTGCCGTTGCTGTCCGCGGCGGTGTGGAAGTCATAGGTAGATCTTCGCAGGTGTTCAGCGGTCTGTTCATATTTCCTCTTCTCTTGATGATACTGATGCTTCTTCCTGATTGGAAGATCAGCAACATGTTTCCGGTTTTTGAACACGGGATAATGCCCTCCATCATAGGGGCGACTACACCACAAGCCTGGTTCAGTGAAGTATTTTTGATGACTTTTTTCCTTTCTTTTGTGACGGACCGCTTGAGGATGATAAAATACGGATACGTTACCGTGTTTGTGATTTTGCTGACATTGGTCATCACAAATTTAACGGCTCTTTTCGTATTTGGGAAGATGACTCCCATGCTCGTTTATCCGGTTATGAATGCCGCCAGTTATGTGAATATCGCCGACTTTCTCGAACACCTGGAGGCAGTTGTGATGGCTGTGTGGGTAGCGGGAGCGTTCGTCAAAATCAATACGTTCTATTATGCCTTAGTCTTGGGAACTGCCCAGTGGTTGAACCTTTCCGATTACCGGTCTCTTGTTCTTCCGTACGGTTTAATAATAACCTTGTTCTCATTCTGGTCGCTCCCTAATCTGCAAGTCATGGTACATTTGCTCGAAACAAGCATTCCTTTTTATTTGACGTTATTATTCACAGTCATTCCTTCATTGTTGCTGCTGATTTCCTATATTCGAAACAAACTGAGACAAGCAAGAAAGACTGTATCTGTTCGGGATGAGACATAACACCTCTTCCCGAATCCAACTACGCGGATGATTGTCGGACTCAGTATGTTGGGAGAACGACTTTAAGGAAATCATGGAGGACATCATTGATATTTGTCCGGGGATTCTATAACAGAAGGAAAAAATGAAGGATTAAATGAAGATGTTATTCTTCAATTTATGGGAACGGCTTACGTAGGGGTAGTTGAATGGTGGATCACGAATGGAATGCCTTGTCCACCTCATGTCATGGCAGAACAAGTGGGGTTATTATTAGAGAGGATCTGTAATTAGAACCGCTTGTTTTTTCACCTCTAATGACTGAAGCGGGTGCTGGCCTCCAGCACCTGACGGATTTCACGAAGTCTGGCAATCGGACTCGATACGAAAAGGAATCTATGAGCCTTCACCCACGAACTTTGACTTGTGGTCTCTTTCGGACTTTAACAACCTTTCCATAATAGCTTCCCCGTCATTTCATAGAATAGTAGATTGAGCGGATTCAAGAATCTCAATGAACTTCATTGGGTCTCGCAGACCGTCTACGTCGTACTGTGGAGCAAGGCCCGGTATGTGGTCTCATCGCCGTCGCCACCATGACGACTGGCGTGCCGATTACGTTGGAATACGCTGATTAACTGTCCCGCCGCCGATACTGATACGTCGACAGAAGCAGCAACTTTGTCCAAAATACCTACGATGACGAATTGTGATGTGCCAACCAAGAAGCTGATCAGGGTTAGCATGTAAATTTTCCAGGTGTTGCTCATTGTCTCCAACCCACTCCTCACGATTTTGCAAATGAAAAGCGGACAACCTTTTGGGCGTCCGCTGGACAATCCACTTGTGGATCTATGTCCACATCGACAGTAGCGCGCTTTAAATAAATCAACCAAAACCTGATTACTCGTTATTTACCCGTTCTATTTGCGTACTCTGAACCTGCCGGATAGCGATCTCCCGAAATCTTGATTTTCGAGAGAGCGTCGTTCAAATCACTTAGCTCCTCGGGAGTCAGCACAACGTCCACTGCGCCAAGATTTTCTTCCAGGCGCTCCAATTTGCGCGTGCCGGGAATCGGAACAATCCATGGCTTCTGGGCAAGCACCCATGCGAGTGCGATTTGAGCCGGCGTTGCGTTTTTCCCTGCAGCAATCTTCTTTATCAGTTCGACCAAAACTTGATTTGCTTCGAGATTCTCCGGTTTGAAGCGAGGAACAATGCTGCGGAAGTCGGATTCAACGAATGTTGCATTCTTATCAATTGTTCCGGTAAGGAAGCCCTTGCCCAGCGGGCTGAATGGAACGAAGCCGATTCCGAGTTCCTCGAGAGTAGGCAGCAGTTCTTCTTCAGGGCTTCTCCACATCATTGAGTATTCACTTTGAACTGCAGTGAGCGGCTGAACTGCGTGTGCACGGCGAATCGTTTGCACTCCTGCCTCCGAAAGCCCCCAATGCTTAACCTTACCTTCCTGGATCAGATCTTTCACGACTCCCGCTACCTCTTCGATTGGCACCTCCGGATCAACCCGATGCTGGTAGTATAGGTCTATGGCTTCGACTTTTAGGCGTTTGAGCGAGCCTTCGACGGACTGCCGAATGTGCTTCGGCTTGCTGTCAAGCAACTGCTTGCCATTTACCATTTTGATACCGAATTTGGTGGCGATGACCACCTTTCCCTTGAATGGGGCAAGAGCTTCTCCTACCAACTCCTCATTCACATATGGACCATAAACTTCGGCGGTGTCGAAGAAAGTAACACCACGGTCAATCGCCGCATGGATCAGCGAAATCATCTCTTTCTTGTCCGAAGCAGGACCATAACCATAGCTCATTCCCATGCAACCGAGCCCAATAGCAGAAACTTCGAGTCCACTTTTTCCCAATTTACGTTTTTGCATGATTTATCTTCCTTTCTGTTGACAGCCAAATTACCGCTCTTGACGCGTAGGACGAATGATCATCTCGTTAATCGCGACGTCAGATGGTTGTTCAATTGCAAAAGCAATGGCACGAGCAATACTGTCGGCATCGATCGCACCTTTATAAATTTCATCAATGCTAGGTTTTAGGTCCGGATCTGTCACTGAA
Organism: Collibacillus ludicampi; assembly: GCF_023705585.1. Taxonomy (NCBI): domain Bacteria; kingdom Bacillati; phylum Bacillota; class Bacilli; order Caryophanales; family Alicyclobacillaceae; genus Collibacillus; species Collibacillus ludicampi. The sequence goes on along the minus strand of NZ_BOQE01000001.1, from coordinate 1,745,313 downwards.
TTTGTTAATTCCGTAGCAACCGCCCCAGGCGAGATGATCGTTGAGCGTATGTTGTTGCCAATCTCTTCTTTACGCAGACCTTCAGAAATTGCGCGCACAGCAAACTTCGTTGCGGCATACACCGTGCTTCCAGCGCCGACCACGTGTCCGGCTACTGAAGAAACGTTGATAATATGTCCTTCTTTCCGTTCCCTCATCGAAGGAAGCACAGCTGCAATGCCATACAGAACGCCTTTGATGTTGACGTCAATCATTCGGTTCCAGTCATCCACTTTTTTCTTATAAAGGAACGAATGCGGCATGATTCCGGCATTGTTGACTAATACATCGATTTTTCCAAACTCTTTAAGAGCATACTGAGCGAGCTCTTCCACTTGCTCGTACGAAGTCACATCGGTCACTTTGTAAATGGCTTGACCTCTTTTGTTTTGAATTTCTTCTTGCAGTTTCTTCAACCGATCTTCGCGACGAGCTGCAAGAACCAACTTCGCGCCTTTCGAAGCAAGTTCTTTTGCAGTCGCTTCTCCAATCCCACTAGAGGCACCGGTAATAATGACAACTTTCCCTTGAATGTTTGGCATAGTTAACACGTTCCTTTCTTGCAAACACTGTAAACTTTGGATCTGCATGAATCGGCTTCCCCATATTCGTCAATCATTAATGCACAGGTTTATTCACTCCCAAGCTGCGACGAACTTCCAATTCGGGCGATGTAGCTAACTTAACAACCAAGGCTGCAACACTCTTACGCGATACTTCATGCCCTTTGAATAGTTCGCCTTTCTGAGTTGTCTCGTAATCAATTTCATCTTTATTGGTAAACCATCCGGGTCTCAAAATCGTATAGTCGAGGTCTGAGGCTTCAATGATAGCCGCTGACCTTCGATATGGTTCTAATATGCTTCCATACTTTTCTCCTGGGACTTCATCATAAATTCCCATTGAACTGATCCAAATTAACCGTTTAGCGCCAGTCGCGTTCATTGCCTCCACAATGTTTTTTGCCATTGGTTCCAGATTGCCAGCTAGATTGGCATAGACAACATCCTGTCCAATCATGGCTTTTTTTAATTTTTCAATATCCATAACATCGCCTTCGATGATTCGAACGCGGTTTGAATTCATGTTTCTGAGTCTGCGCGAGTTACGCAAATAAAGCGTCAACTGGACATCCGTTTCGTTTAGAAATAATCCGTGCGATTCCGCCGTTTGCTCCAAGGATTAAAACGTTACTCAAATTCAAAACTCCCTTTCAAAATCGGGTAAAAAAACAAGCCTGATTGGCTTGCCTCTTCTCTGCACTTCATTTCGTTGTGTTGTATAAGAGCACTACATATCAAATTTACGGTTACAGAGCCATTTCACGATTTCAGGATCGTTATGTGAAAAGAACAAGCTCTTTTTCGTATCTAACGTAGCAATCCTCTCCATATCCTCTTGGCTTAATTCAAAGTCAAAGATATTAAAGTTTTCGATGATTCTCTCTTTATGAACAGACTTTGGAATCACAACGACTTCTCTTTGTGTCAACCAACGTAAAATCACCTGAGCAACGGATTTATTATACTTTTCAGCTATTGATACTAAAACTTCATTCTGGAAGATGTTATTTCTTCCTTCAGCAAAAGGTGCCCACGACTCTATCTGAACATTGTTATCTTTCATAAATTTAGAACTTTCTATTTGCTGGCAGAAAGGGTGCGTTTCAATCTGGTTTACGGCAGGAATTACTTCATTGTGTATCATCAAATCTACCAGACGATCCATCTGGAAGTTACTAACTCCGATTGCCCTGATCTTTCCTTCGCGATACAATTCCTCCATAGCACGCCAAGATCCATACACATCACCAAATGGCTGATGAATTAAATACAAATCCAAATAATCCAATTGTAATCTTTCCAGTGATTTTGCAAATGCTTTCTTTGTGCTCTCATAACCAGCATCCTGAATCCAGAGTTTTGTAGTAATAAACATTTCCTCTCTTGGCACGCCACTCCGTTTGATTGCTCTTCCAACCGCTTCTTCATTTTGATAAGCGGCAGCGGTATCAATCAGACGATAGCCTGTCATAATGGCGTCATAAACGCATTGTTCACATTCCTTTGCATCTTCAATCTGATAAACACCAAAGCCGAGTATAGGCATCTCAACACCATTGTTCAAAATTACTTTTTGCATATGAAATCCTCCTGTCTTTTAAAGAACATGGGTCAAGTCACTCATTTTTATCCCATTTACATCCTCTGTTGTTGGGAATATTACAAGGTAGATATGTCAATCACGAATCGATAACGTACATCGCTACGGAGAACACGCTCATAGGCTTCGTCGACTTGGTCAGCACGTATTACCTCAATTTGAGGGGTAATGCCGTGCTCTGCGGCGAAATCGAGCATCTCTTGCGTTTCCCGAATTCCACCAACGAGTGAACCTGCAATGCTACGACGACCCATGAGTAAGGAAAATACATTGTATTGATCTGACTTGTTTGGTGCACCGACATTTACAAGCGTTCCATCCACGCGAAGCATGGATAAGTACGCATCAACATCAAGATTGGCTGACACTGTGTTTAAGATGAGGTCAAAACGACCAGCCAACGCAGTGAATGTATCGGGATCACTGGTTGCAAAGTAATGATCTGCGCCGAAACCGAGGGCTTCATCTTTCTTATTCATAGACCGACTCAAAACAGTTACTTCAGCACCCATGGCATGCGCAAATTGGATCGCTAGGTGACCAAGCCCTCCCATCCCCACAATGGCAACCTTTTTACCAGGACCGGCGTTCCAGTGTTTCAAAGGAGAGTACGTGGTGATGCCTGCACACAATAGCGGGCTAGCAACATCCAGAGCCAAACTGTCTGGAATGCGGACAACAAACTTTTCTTTTACAACTATTTTCTGGCTATAACCACCGTATGTTAGATTACCATCGTAGTCTAATGAATTATATGATAAGACAACGCCTTTCGTACAAAATTGCTCCTCACCACGGAGGCAGTATTCGCATTCTCCGCAGGAGTCAACAAAGCAACCAACGCCAACGCGATCACCAACAGAAAATTTTGTAACTTCCGCTCCTACTGCTGTGACGACTCCTGCAATTTCGTGACCAGGAACCATTGGGAAGATTCCGGTACCCCAATCATTGTGTGCATTGTGAATATCGGAGTGGCAAATACCACAAAACCTAATATCAATTAAGACGTCGTCTGGTCGTAATTCTCTCCGCTCAATAGTGGTTCGTTCAAATGGTGCATTTGCACTTGGGACACTTAGAGCACGGGTCATAATCGCTTTTTTCTGAATATTGCACATAATAGACAGCTCAATCCTTTCTTGTTAACATTGAAAGATTCGGATGCACATGAATCGATTTTCCCATATCCACCCGTCTATACATAATGTACATGCATGGAAATCAATTTATGGAACAGCTTCGGGCATCCTTATTATGCAACAAATGAAAAAGCGACCGTTATCCCATTCGTCCCAAATGATTGCCTAATCCTCTCACCACCATTTATGCGACAGACGAATATGGACTATAATCGAGCTATCAAGGACGAAGAAACGAGGTGGATCTTGTGTCTGAACGAATATATAAACAGCAGGATGAGCTCGCCAAACTCATTGATCGTTATTCAGTCCGGGACGGTGTTCACGCAACTGCTATTCCGTCTCTATTTTTCATGCGTCACTCGAATGTGACCGAACCAAGTTACGGAGTTTACAAGCCGTCTTTATGCATTGTGGTTCAAGGAGCGAAGGAGGTATGGCTGGCACAGGAGCGCTTTAAGTACAGTCCTGCCGATTACCTAGTTGCATCCGTTGACTTGCCGGTTATCGCCCAAGTCACGGAAGCCTCTTCCGACGTTCCTTATATGGGTTTCAAACTTGAATTTACGCCGGGTCAAATCTTAGAGGTTTTAAGTGATTCCGAAATTCGAGTTGAACCGAAAGAAAATGCTAAGCGAGCTATGTTTGTCAGCCGGATGGAGTCATCTTTGTTGGATGCGGTACTCAGGTTAGTTCGTTTGCTGGAAAATCCAAAGGATATCCCGGTACTTGCGCCTCTGTTCATGAAGGAAATTCTCTATAGAGTTCTGCAAGGGCAGCATGGGGTTACGCTGGCACAAATTGCAATAGAAGGAAGCAGTGCCTATCGAATCAGAGACGTTATCGAATACATCATGAATAACTATGATAAGTCTTTTCGGATCGAGGAGCTTGCAGAAATAGCGAATATGAGCGTTTCTTCGCTTCATAGGCACTTTAAAGAGGTAACCGCTATGAGCCCGATTCAGTTCCAAAAACAACTGAGACTGCAGGAAGCACGACGCCTGTTATTATCCGAGTCAACAGATGCCGCTGATGTCGCATTCCGGGTAGGCTATGAAAGTCCATCACAATTCAGCCGTGAATATTCCCGCATGTTTGGTTATTCACCTAAAAAGGATATCAAGCGCCTGAGAGCGCAATACGACCATAGGAATCGAGTAAGAGGGGGCGGCTAGCCCCCGTCTCCTCACACCACCGTACGTACCGTTCGGTATACGGCGGTTCATGTTGTGGAACGAAGTATGTCAAGTCTATCGACTAAGCTTGTAAGTCCTTGTTTCCGCCAATAGGTGAGGCCAAGGGCTTTATTTAATTGCGGTGTCCTGGAGAGTCTCCAGTAACCTTTTCGTGATCCGCTTATCAGAACCGCTTGCTCCTCTGGGATTCCTAGGGCAATCAGATTCCTTCTTCTTGTCTTCGGTTCCTTCCATTGTTTTAGCAGGCACATTCTTAATCTTCGCATCCATTTGTCAAACGCATAGTGAAGAAACAGATTTGCAAGTACAGGACTTATTACACCGCCTTGCGGTGTGCCCTTTGTCCGCTCCACAACGGTTCCATCTGGCATCTCAAATGGTGCCTTTAGCCATCTCTCAATGTAGAGAATCACCCATGGATTGTCCGTGTGTTTGCGGACGGCCTTCATCAATAGTTCGTGGTCAATGTTGTCGAACAACCCCTTGATGTCAAATTCTAACACCCAATCATACTTCCAACATCTTTTTCGAGTAACTGCAAGTGCATCTGCTGCCGACTTTCCTGGTCGATATCCATAGGAATCCGGGTGAAAGTGTGGCTCCACCTTCGGCTCGAAATGGATTTTAACGACCATTTGCGCTACTCGGTCCGCCACAGTGGGTATTCCGAGAATGCGCGTACCTCCCGTTTTCTTGGGTATTTCTACCGCCTTCACCGGGGGGTGGAAAGTAGCTCCCGGACGACATTCTGTTCCAAATCTTATAAAGGTTATTTTTCAGATTTGACTCGAACTTCTCCAGGCTGACGTTGTCTACTCCGGCTGCTCCTCCGTTGGCTTTTACTCTTTGGAACGCTTCGAGTACTACATGTTTGGAGATTTCGTAAGACTTTGTTTTGCTCATTGGCTCCTCCCTTGCGGTTGACCACTGTTCAAAACTGGATAACACAACCCCTTCGCTCCGCTTCCATTACGAAGTTTCATGACTACTACGGGTTGTTCCGCCCCTGCATATCGCATTGGTACTTTCGTCCTTGCGTTTCTTCCACTTGGAGTTTTCCCTTAACATCGAAATGCAGGTTCCCACGTTCCTAATCGAAGCCTGTGCCACGTTCACGCCACCTCCATGTCGGCCACCATCTGGACAGTAAGCAGGTATCCTCCAGACTTATCCCGGGCTAACGACTCCCTCCCGGTTTTGATGACATCCTTACGCTTTCGACACTTTATCAGTGGTTCACTTGTGTTCGTCTCCATTGGCACACACCTGACGAAGTCATGCTACGCCTTTTCCGTAACGCTCACTACCATGGCTTTTGACCATAGCAGCTTACGGTGGTTTGAAGCCTCCACCTGCATGGCGGCTCCGAGGGGCCCACCCTCATCTTCGATTAAGCATGGCCTTCGAGCTTTCAACTAGCTCTACGCCTTCGTGGCGCACAATCATCAGCGTAGCGCACAAATCGATGGCCTCTTTTTGTCAGTTCTTTATCAAGTTCATCCAGCATGACATTCGCGAGGAGCGGACTTAATGGGCCGCCTTGCGGCGTTCCCTCTTCGGTCGCTACACAACATCCGTTGATCATCACTCCCGCCTGTAGGTAACGACGAATCAGTCGTAGAATGCGTTTGTCCATGATCTTTCTCGCAAGCTTCGCCATAAGGATGTCGTGGTTCACTCGATCAAAGAACTTCTCTAAGTCCATGTCTACTACATATCGGTATCCTTCTCGTATGTAGGACTGGGCTTGTTTCACGGCCATATGCGCTTTGCGCCCTGGGCGAAAGCCGTAGCTCTGCGACGAGAACGTGGGATCAAAGATCGGGGTTAAGACTTGTAGAAGAGCCTGCTGGATCAAGCGGTCCAGCACCGTTGGAATTCCTAGCAACCGTATTCCTCCGTCTGGTTTCGGGATTTCGACTCGACGGACCGGTTTCGGTTGATAGGTTCCGTTGAGAAGTTGGTTTCGGATATGCGTCCAGTTGTCGAGCAAGAATGGTCGAAGGGATTTTATCTCCATTCCGTCAACTCCTGCCGCTCCTTTGTTTCTCTCGACACGGTGCAGGGCCATGAGCATATTCTCGCGGTTTACCACTTGCTCCATCAGGAAATCCTGACGTACTTCGCGGGTTGGTTCTTGGGTCGTGCCGGAGGAGAACTCGGCGCTTCTCCAGTCCCCCGCAGATTCACTGCTTCCTCCTGAAGATAGCTCCCCTTCGGGATTTTCTGCTTTCTTTGTTCTTCTCTCGAACTAGCCATGAACAACCCTCACAATCATGTTCGGCCCTTCCCTGTTTAGACGTCTCCTTATAGGTACTATGGCCTCTGCTGACTCCTGCCGGTTCAGCCGTACCTCGCGGTACGGGTTACCAATTGAATCGGCGCGCCGGCAGGCCTCCCCGGGTAAGAGCGCTGTCTTTCCCTCCATCTACCTGCTTCATTTACTCTCGATCGCCTTCGGTAGCAAGGACTTCGTCTTGTTCGGCAGACTCATCCAACGATCGCTAGCCTTATATGAAGTTCGTGTTCCTCAGGCCGGAGGTTTGCCGCCAGCTTCCTTCAGATTCCGCCTCGCGGCGGACACCCTTGCCTTGAGCTATGGCTACTGCTACCTTCGCCATTCGGGACTTCCACCCTATAGACAACGCCCATGCCGGGCACACCGAATAAAATGCCTTCCCATCTCATGTCATGGCAAACACCCTGGATTTTTGTTAAAGGTGAATCTATAATATCGGCTCTCACAGTTAATCAAGTCATCTTTCGCTAACCTGCCCAACCACAACAGCCGCTGCTGAGGAGTGAATATTCATACAAATCATCTCATTGGCAATCTTGAATTTATGCCTCCTTCATTTCAACAAGAGGTACGGCGATTTTAGACATGAAAAGCGGGCACGTAAGGGTGTCCGCTGGACAATCCAGTTATGGAGGCATGTCCACATCGGCAGTAGCGTTTCTGTACGGTCCGTTGCAGGCGCAGGAGTAACAATATTTCATCACGCCATTGTGGAGTCATATCCACATCGATAGCAGCGAGCGAATCCTCAAGCTGTTCTAAATTTCTTGCCCCGATAATAGGTGCTGTAATTGCAGGATGGGACATCACCCAGGCAACTGCAAGCGTTGCGGGGTGTATGCCATGTTTCGCAGCATAGGCGTTAAATCGGTCAGCTACAATAAAATTCATTTCATCCGCATAGCGATCCTTATATCTTTTATCTTCAACCAACCGTCCTTGCTCTGGTCGTTTATTCACCCCATATTTTCCTGTAAGGAGTCCGCCTCCTAAAGGACTATAGGAAATGACTCCAAGTTGTTCGGAAACGGCGAGGGGCAAAATTTCGACCTCAGCTTGACGTTTCACCAAGTTATACATTGGTTGTATTAATTCAAATCGAGCAAGTTGTTCTTTTGCAGAAATTCCTAATGCCTTGGCAATTTGCCAGGCTGCCCAATTGCTTACCGCTGGATAGAGAATCTTACCTTGCGCTTGAAGGTCATCAAGTGCACGAAGTGTTTCTTCCATAGGAGTATTCGCAACGGCCGTCCGATGATAATTCGCTTCAAACCGCTAAATTTGAAGATGGCAAACAGGATCGCCACGACAGCGGTGATAACGAGAAGAGGATGAAGCCAATGACTATGCATCATCGCGTAAACGCTCTCCCTTCACTTGGTGATCCCATGTAGTTTACCCAATTGTTGCTCCAAAAAAAGCAAATAACGACCACGCAGCGAATTGCTGCACTTGGAACGCAATGTACAAGCACAGAAAATAAAGTAAGAGGATGTGCCTGAACTCGTCTGCATCCTCTTACTTTTTAGGAACTCTAGTTTTTTACTGTTGTCGAATGCTCTTCCTCCAGGAGGCGGAGATTCTTCGCGACGGCTGGTGTGGTACTCGCCTGTAATAGCAAGGTCGACAGAATCGCCACAAAGACGATCGCGGACATTAACTTGCCTTCCGACAAGCCGGAACTTGCTACGATACCAACCAGAGCCGCCGCGATCACTCCCGTTTCACGGGTCCAGAACATAAATAAAACTTCATTCTTCTGCCATTTCGCCTTTCGATCCGGCAAGAGGCAAAGCAGTACGGTGAGCGGGCGCGCGACAAACATGAAAATAAGTACGATCAGGAGGCTCTGCAATCCGTATTCCTGAAGCACCTTAAAATCAACTTGGCTCCCCAGGAGGATAAAAATGAGCATCCGTAGTTTCAAGGCGAGCGCTTCAATGAAATCATGTGCCGCATGCTCCTGCTTCGGTAGAATGGTCAACTTGAACCATGCGGCGTTGCCGATCATTATCCCGGCCACGAATACACTCATGAAGCCACTGGCATGAATCCGTTCCGCAACGAGATAGGCGGCTAGCACGGTGATGACTATGACCATCGGCGTGAACTCACGCAGAAGGCCGCGGTCATTCTCCGATATGAGGAAGGCGGCGATCCATCCGATTACGCTGCCGACCAGTATGCCGCCAATGGCAAGTCGTACGAATTGGAGTCCAATGCTTCCCCATTCGATACTGCCTCCACCGATCATAAGCAGGGAGAAAACGACAGTCGTCATGATTGCACCTGTCGCATCGGTAAAGGCTGACTCGGTGATTACAGTCTGACTGACCTTGTGTCGTACTGGGAATTTATTGAAAATAGGAACCAGTGCTGCAGGATCTGTGGATGCAAGAATAGCCCCCAATAATAAGGCCGGTAGAAATGGAATATGGAAAACCCAAACGGCAGCAATGCTCACAACCAACGCCGTCACAATCATACCTACGGTAGAAAGGAGTATAATCGTGCGCCACACCTGTTTCAGTATGTCTAGGTGTGTAATCATCCCGCCATGAAAGAGAATAAATGAGGCTCCAAACAGGAGGATAACCTGATAAGATGGCGAATCAGCTTTCATTTCGATAATACCTAGGCATGATGGAGACAACAGTATCCCGATTAAAATGTAAAGAACGACATCAGGAATTCGTATTTTTTCAGCTACTTTTCCTCCAACAGTTCCTGTTAAAAGAAAAATAAGCATTGATCTAAGGAAGTTAACCGCAATGTCAACCGAATGAGAATGCATGGTTTTCCCCCTCGTTATTTTTTGGTAAAAAATATAAAAGGAGCCTCAGGTGACAGGCTCCTCCAACACTCCCCATATTTTCATTTATGTTTATTATAACGAATAGTATCTGCAGCCGCAACCATTCGTTACCGTCCCGCAATGATAGCGATACAACAAAAAATGAGATACTGTATGATTGAATATCTTTAATTATGTCTAATTACGGATTGAGGTAAAAAATAAGTCTTTTTTGTGAAAAATACGCTCGTGCATACTGTTTGAATAAGGAGTATGATCATATCAACAATTGAATCACGGCCTAATCTTGGTGAAAGCCAAGAGCGGAGGAACCAATCAAGTGGGGTTAATCCTGAGGATTTCAGGAGGGATGAGTGAAGCACTTCTCTGCCATCCTACCCGTCAGCTAACTTCGTCGGCTAAAGCAGGGAAGGTCCAAAAGACCTGTCCAGTTGTAAGCATAAAAAATAAATGTACACTGACCTTCCCTCCCCCATCCCCTCATCCCTTGTCCCACCTGCATTCTTGATTTTTTCCATTTTCTGTCGTCAAATAAAAACGGTGTCTGAATCCCCCTTCCCTTACCCCTGTTTTACCCTACTCCCCGCTTTTTTTAGGAAAATAAAAACGTTCCGTGGAAAGGCAGGTATAAGGGTCAAGGGTTAAGGGGTTTGGGTCCATCTTCCTGCCTTTTCTCAATCTTATTCTCCCGCTTTTTCTCAATCATTCCCCCACGTTTTCTCTCCCTCTTATCCCTTGAAACCCTTGATTTGACGGGCTTTTCGCCCTATCTCCCTTGTATTTAACCCCTGCTTTTATCCCTGCTTTTCGCCCCCTTATCCCTTACCCCTAAATCCTGCTTTCTCCCTGCTCTAAAAGAAAAACACGAGCGGTATCGGGTACTCAATCCGATTTTCACTCGTGTTCAGGAAACAGTTTTATTTAGCCAGGGAACAAGGTATTTGACTATTTACCGTTTTTATTTGACGGGTACACTAAGCAGAATTTGCACTTTATATACATGATTCGACAGTTTGTATCATATACCTCCATCCTGAGTTGTTAAAATAAAAATCCCGTAGTAGCAAGGTTTCTGCCACTACGGGATGAACATATTAGGATCAAATGTAGTTACAATTCGGGTTCAATATTAGTTATCGTCAGGATCAAACGTAGTTACGGACCACAAAAATTCCACCCATATTTCTCTTCTTTACTCCACCGTCACGCTCTTTGCCAAATTCCGCGGCTTGTCGACGTCGTTGCCGCGTGCTACTGATGCATAGTAGGCCAGCAACTGCAACGGAATCACGGCAAGCACGGGAGCCAGGAACGGCAAGGTGCGCGGGATGGTGATCACCTGGTCGACCGTTTTGCCAATCTCTTGATCGCCTTGCCATGCGAGGGCGAGAACGTAAGCGCCGCGCGCTTTGACTTCGACGATATTGGAGATCATTTTCTCGTACAGATGATCTTGTGTGGCGAGGGCGATGACGGGAACACCTTCGATGATCAAAGCCAAGGTGCCGTGCTTCAGCTCGCCAGCCGCATACGCTTCCGCATGGATATAGGAGATCTCTTTGAGTTTGAGCGCTCCTTCCAGCGACACGGCATAGTCAAGACCGCGGCCGATGAAGAACGCATCTTCTTTGTCGGCATATGCGCGAGCGAACGCTTCGATCGCCGGTGCGGTCTGAAGGACTTTTTCCGCCTGAGCGGGCAGGTTCTTGAGTGCATTCAGGATCTCCGGTACTTCCTTCGCCCCTTCGGTTTCGCGTTCCTGTGCAAAGTAGCATGCGAACAGGTAAAGAGCGATCAATTGTGTCGAGTATGCCTTTGTGGAAGCCACCGAAATTTCCGGGCCTGCCCAAGTGATGATCACATCATCCGCTTCACGGGCGATCGTGGAACCCACCACGTTCGTGATGGCGAGCACGCGCGCACATCCAAGACGCTTCGCCTCGCGCATGGCTGCCAATGTGTCGGCAGTTTCGCCCGATTGGGAAATCACGATCACGAGTGTTTTATCGGTGATGATCGGGTCGCTGTAACGGTATTCAGAGGCGATTTCCACATCGACAGGGACACGAGTCAATTGTTCGATCGCCGCTTTCCCTACGATACCCGCATGCCAAGAGGTGCCGCATGCAATGATGTGTATGCGGTCGATCTCCTTCATCTGTTCCTTTGTGAGTGACACTTCATTCAAGACGACCCGCTGTCCGTCTTCCGAGATCCGGGAAGTTAACGTATCTTTAATCGCTTTCGGCTGTTCATGAATCTCTTTGATCATGAAGTGCTCATAGCCGCCCTTCTCTGCCGCTACCGTATCCCATGTCACATGGAAAATATCTTTGTCAATCTTGTTGCCGGCAAAATCGTATACGTCCACTTGGCCGCGTGTGAGCACAGCCATTTCCCCGTCATCGAGAATATAGGTCTCGCGGGTATATTCCAGTATGGCAGGAATATCGGAAGCGATAAAATTCTCCCCTTCGCCGATACCGATCACGAGTGGGGATGCTTTGCGCACGGCGATGAGCTTATCCGGTTCATCTCTTGCGATGATGCCGAGCGCGTAAGCACCTTCGATCTTCTCCAATAAACGGATCGTCGTATTGAAGAGATCGCCGTCATACAGTTCTTCGATCAAATGAGCGACCACTTCCGTATCAGTTTCCGACTGGAACGTGTGCCCTTTGGCGATCAATTCTTCCCGCAACTTGAGATAGTTTTCAATGATACCGTTATGCACGACGACAAATCTTCCGCTGCAATCGGTATGTGGGTGTGCATTATCATCGGAAGGACGTCCATGGGTTGCCCAGCGTGTATGGCCGATTCCCAGAAATCCAGGAATCGTTCCATCAATTTGTTCTTCCAATACAGCCAAACGGCCTACTGATTTTTCCACATGCAGGTCACCATTGTCAAAAACGGCAATACCTGCCGAATCGTATCCCCGATACTCCAATTTGCTAAGCCCTTTGATCAAAACGTCCTGAGCTGGACGAAAGCCGATATATCCAACAATTCCACACACAGAAGTATATCCTCCTTAAGCGTCTAAGCGGCCGCAAGACCGTTCCTAAACAGGCCGCCTTTCGTTTTTTGTTGAATTCCGAGTACTAAACGTGACTCCCTCCAAACGATCCTTGCAAAAGGATGTTCAAATCATCGGGAGAACACGTTTTTAAGCCGTAAGATCCGTTCTTATTAAAATGGATTGAAATCCGGTTCCCTTCACTTCATAAGAAAAAAGGCAATACAAACCCCGCTCGCCCACATCATCGGACTTGCCTATACAAACACACGTGGCGCGAGTTCCCATTCCGTATCGACCCCTGAGCGTCCTTGTCCCACCGGTCACCCAGTGGTTTTCAGACAACTCTTGCGGCAGGGGGAAACCGCCGGGAGGCACCCGCCGAACATTCGCCAACCTCCTCCGCGTCACCTGCAAGACTCTCACTCGCAGGCCTGGCGCTAGACCGAAAAAACTTCGATCCTTCATACGAAAACTTCCAAATCTTGCATCTCCTTCTTTGTAAACATGTTCTTTTCGTTCGTTCGATCCAAACAGCCCCTTTCTCTCCCATTTCCAATTTCGTCTTATTCATCACTGATTGCCCTTTACATTCTCCTCTCCTTGACATCACCCCCTTATCGGTATCTTATGCATCACAAGTGAGGAGTGGAAGGAGCGGCTGGAATCAGCTCGCTCCTTGTTCCCTGCGGACGACTTCCGCGATCTGTTCTACGTAGGAGCGCACCAATTCTTCATCCGAACCTTCTGCCATCACGCGAATCAACGGCTCCGTACCCGACGGACGAACCAGTACGCGGCCATCGTTGCCGAGCTTCGCCTCCACGTCTGCGATGACCTGCCGGATCGCCGGTTTCTGCTCCCAGCCTTCTTTGGAAGCCACCCGCACGTTAACGAGCACCTGGGGATAGGAACGCATGATCTCGCGCAGTTTCGAGAGCGGTTGTTTCTTCTCGACCATGATCGATGCCAATTGAACGGCTGTCAACAAACCGTCCCCTGTCGTATTGTGATCGAGTAAAATGATATGCCCGGATTGCTCTCCGCCGATGACATAGCCCCCGTTGATCATGGCTTCCATTACATAGCGATCCCCGACAGCCGTGCGAACCAGATCGATTCCCAGTTCTTTCGCAGCCTTTACAAAACCGAAATTGCTCATCACCGTTGCCACAAGCGTGTTTGCTGTCAGTTTGCCCGCTTCCTTCAACGCTTTCGCCAAGATCAGCATGATATAGTCACCATCGACGATATGACCTTGCTCATCAACCGCGATCAGCCGATCGGCATCCCCGTCGAATGAAAGCCCCAGATCTGCCCTGTTGGCTAGAACAGCTTCACGCACGATTTCAGGATGAGTCGAACCACACTTGACATTGATGTTCACCCCGTTCGGTTCCGCATGAATGGAGATCACTTCTGCACCAAGGTTGCAGAACACTTGTGGAGCGATCGCTGAAGCCGCTCCATTTGCGCAGTCCAAGACGATTTTCAAACCGTTAAACCGGTTTTTGACAGTCTTTCCTAAGTAATCGGTATACAGTTTCACCGCGTCGATGCGTTCCTCGATCCGCCCCACATCTTTCCCAGTCGGACGGGGAAGGGTATCGACTTCCGCATCCAGCAGCTTCTCGATCTCTTCTTCTACAGAATCAAGCAGCTTGAACCCGTCGCCACCGAAAAACTTGATCCCGTTATCGGCGACTGGATTGTGCGAAGCGGAAATCATCACACCCGCATCCGCCTCCAATGCACGGGTGAGATAAGCGACTCCCGGTGTAGAGACCACACCTACCCGGATCGCAATCGCTCCCACGGACAGCATGCCCGCAATCAGTGCAGACTCGAGCAGATCCCCCGAGATGCGTGTATCTTTTCCTACCACAATGCGCGCATGTTTCTGCGAACGGGTCAACACATAGGCCCCTGCGCGTCCTAAACGATAAGCTAATTCAGGAGTCAGTTCCGTGTTCGCAACGCCGCGAACACCATCTGTTCCAAAATAACGTCCCACGATCAGTGAACCCCTTTATTTCAATATAGTCTCATGTTTACTATGTCTTCCTATCAATGATGATAGCAAACGTCCACGCTCAAAAAAAAAGAGGAACAAACTAGCAAATCTATAACACTCATTTCTATCAACCCATTGTCGCACACAAACGACCTTCCTGCAATGGTGTCCTCGATCCTACTTTTGAAAAAATTGTGGTTTGTTGGGTATCTACCGCAAGCGGCGCCATCAGAGGATGAAAAGTTTCTTGTGCGGGAAGAGAGATTTAAGCTGCCTTATGCAACGGAGTATCTTTTGGGTGGGTTGTATCGCTTTGCAGCGCAGAGGTGAGTTGAAGGTCGTTCCGCAACCTCTATTAAGAATCCGGGCGGGACGACCTTCATCGAACCCAAGCGCAAAGCGATACACCCACCCAAGCACTCATTTTCAAAGTAGTTTTCAGTCCTCTGAGGGTGTCGTTCGCGTCATGGTAGGGTACACTAAAAAAGGTACCTTGGGTCGTATCCACCCAAGGCACTCCCAAGAGGCTGCTATCCTATTCATTCCGTTTACATGCGATATTAAACCGATTTCTTACGGATCGTCACTTGTACAGAACTGTTCTTCACATCCACAACCCGTAGTGAAGAAGCAGCATCTGACCGGATATTCGCTTGAACACTCACCTGTTGGGTACCTTCTCCTTGGCCCGATAGATCAACAACGGCCTGTACATCTTCCGGTTTTAACGCATCGATCGATTTCTTTTCCCCTTCAACGACGATATCGACAGTCTTCGACGAAAGATCCGCCGTATAGTCGTCCGCCAAGTTGGTTACCTGGATCGGTACGTTCGTAAATGTCCGGCGTTCCGGCGGAGTCACGACAACCTGTATATCGACGGTATCCGGTACCACTTGCGTGACTCCAGGCAATAACGGCAGTTTTACGGAAAACGTACGAGTTTCCGAGAGGCCTGAAACATCGAGCGGAACCGTGTACTTATCCTGACCTTGCAAACTCCCTACGACACTTACCGAAGCAACGGATGGCTTCACCGCATCAATCACGTACCCATCCTTCGGTTTCCCTTGCAGTTGTACTTGCAACGGAAACGAATTTCCTTGGGCGGTAATCACAACCGTTGCATCGACCGTCTGCGGGTCGATCGACACATCGACCGGTTGACCCGACTCGTCCAAAGCGAACACGGAAGCCTTCCGTTTCAGCGTGCCCGTGTCTCCTTTTCGCAGACGTACACGTGCTTCAACCTTCTTAACGTGTGCCAATTGATCAGGAGTCCCCGTGATATTCACCTGTGAAGGAGAGGTCGTAATCGACCCGAGCGTATACCCCGGTTCGAGTTCTCCTTCCGTTTTCGCCTGGACATCAAACTGGCGGGATTGGATCGGTGCCAACACGACCTTTACCTGTACCGGGTCGGCTACTACCCCGTGCGGCAATCCTTCGACCGTGACAGGAAGGAAATATTCACCCGGCCCGATGTTCCTTGCATCCACCGTCACATTCCACAGGGAAGTCGCCCATTTCGCTTGCATGATACTCATGCGATCTCCATGTAATGTCAATTTGACACTGGGGGGTGGTTCCACCAACGCAACGCGGTTCCTGTCATAAAGAACCGTTACATCATGTGTGACTGTATCGCTAACCGTCACCGCAAACCCCGTGGAAGTGTCTTCCGGAGATCCTTTTACGATCAGCCAGACCATGACAGCAAGAACCAAAGCGATGACACGAACGACATTGTTGTTCTTGAGAAATGAATCCACTTAGCTTTCCGCCTTTCTCCCAAAGAGCGAGAACCCTGATGACTTTTGCGGCATAAGGAGTGTTGACAAATATTCGCGAAACGACTGTTCATCCAAATTGCGTGTCAATGAGTCGCCTACCGCCACAGAAATTTGCCCGGTTTCCTCCGAGACCACGATACTCACGGCATCCGATTGTTCAGCCATCCCTACCGCGGCACGATGGCGGGTTCCCAGTTCTTTGCTCAGATCTTGCCGATCCGTTAACGGCAAAAAACAACTGGCCGCCACAATGCGGTTCTGACGAATGATCACAGCCCCATCGTGCAGAGGGGTATTAGGGATGAAGATGTTGATGAGCAGTTCCGAGGTAACTACCGCATCGATCGGGATCCCCGTTTCCGTATAATCGTTTAAACCCGTGTCCCTCTCCAACACCATAAGGGCACCGATGCGATTCTTAGAGAGAATCTGCGTGGCTTTGGTCAATTCCGCGATCATCTTGCGGATATCTTCTTCGTTTTCATTGGACATGTACAAGGAGCGAGTAAAGAATCCCCCGCGCCCTAGGGTTTCTAAGGCACGACGCAATTCTGGCTGAAACACGACGGGAATCGCAAACAAACCGATCGTTAATGTTTTATCTAAAATCCACTTCAACGCACGCAAATTCAAATATCCTGCAATTCCCGTCATCACGAGAATGACGAAAATTCCTTTTAACAGTTGTACAGCGCGCGTTCCGCGAATCAATAAAATCATGCGATAAAGAACAAAAGCGACGATAAGAATATCGAGTGCATCTGTAATACTAAACGGTTTAATTACATCCAAAAAATTTTGCACGCCGTCCACCTACTGACTGAGTTCATCCCAAATTCATTACATCATTGGGTTTCCCTTCTTTTTTCAAATCAATGTGCCTAATTTCTGTTCCTGTTTTTAAATATACAAAAAAAACGGGTAAAAGTTTATAGAAAAAAGCGCTTCTTATTTGGAAAGAAGCGCTTTTTTTAGAAATTGTTCGGATACGGTCATTTCACAGTCGCAAATTCGCGCAATCCTGCAATCAACACAGCCGCTACTTCCGGACGACTGAATTCCGGCGGCAACATTTCTCCATTGCGCAGTTTCTCACGAACTTTCGTACCGGAGAGCATCAAACGATCTTTCTCATCATGCGGACATGTCTTGGTCGATGCCATACTCGCGCATTTTCTGCAGTAAAAACTGTGTTCAAAAAACAGGGGCGTAATCCCTAATTCTTCGGCGGTAAACTCACCGAATATTTTCTGGGCGTCATACGTTCCGTAATAATTGCCGACACCCGCATGATCCCGGCCGACGATAAAATGCGTGCACCCATAATTCTTTCGCACCATGGCGTGAAAGACCGCCTCACGTGGACCCGCATAGCGCATCGCGGCAGGAAAACAAGCAAACGCCACCCGTTCTTTCGGATAATAGTTTTCCAACAAGACCTGATAGGAACGCATCCGTACGTCCGCGGGAATGTCATCCGCTTTCGTTTCACCGACCAGCGGATTTAGAAAGAGGCCATCAACGATTTCGAGTGCGCATTTTTGAATATATTCATGAGCCCGGTGCACCGGATTTCGTGTCTGGAAACCGACAACCGTTCGCCATCCCTTCGCGCGGAACAAGGCGCGCGTCTCTTTCGGATCGAGATAATACTCGGCAAACTGTTCCGGTTTTTTGCGGTTTAACACGTACACGGGTCCAGCCAAATAGATGTCAGGCCGTGCGTACAATTTCGCCACCCCGGGATGTGCTTCCTCCGTCGTGCGATAGACACATTCCGCTTCATGTCGCTTATCCACCCGGTACTTTTCTCTCACCTCCAACGTCCCATAGATCGTTCCTTGATGAACGAGTGCCACATGCTCGCCTTCACGAATGCCTTCCGCAGTCTCTTCCGTCACAGGCAACGTGACTGGAAGGCTCCATACTTCACCGGTAGACAAGTGCATCGTTTGAAGAACCGATTCATAATCCTGCCGGCTCATAAAACCGGTCAGGGGCGAAAATGCGCCGATTCCGATCAGTTCTAGATCTGACAAGGCGAATGTATCGATCTCCACTTTTTTATAAGTCTTTGCCTTCTCAAGTTCCTTCTCCCGTTCCGCCCCTGTCAAGAGACGGTCGATCAGAACGCCTCCATGCGGAGCAATTAAGTCTTTTTCCTTCATCGATAGATCCTCCTCTTGCTGCTACAGTAATTTCATCCCCGAGAAAAACAACATCAAAACCAGACAGGTGCGAACCACCAATTCAGGCAACTTCATGACCAACCGGCTGCCGATCAAGATACCCGGGATCGACCCGATCAACAGGGAGCCGACGAGTGGGAAGTTGACAGTTCCGGCCGCCATGTGAGCGAGTCCGGCCACTCCAGTTACCAGCACCGCTTGGACAATATCGGTGCCAACCAGTTTCGCCGTCGCCACAGGATAGATCATCACCAACACAGCCATGAACAAGGTACCGCTGCCAACAGAAGTCAGCCCAACGAGAAAACCGCCGACAAGCCCGAGAATCACCAGCTTATAAGCGGCCGGTCGTACACCTTCCTGCGGCCTTCTGTTCGACTTCTGCATGAGAATGCGCCAGACCATCACACCCGCGACCAACAGATAGGACAATCCCAACAGTTTTCCGATGACGGCATTCCCGGATTTCCCTAACGAGTGTTGCAACAGAGCCAATGTCCCCACACCCAGCAGAGCCCCCGGGATACTTCCGTAAGAAAGATATTTGACAACGACAAAATCGATCGTTTTCTGCCGCCAGTGTTGCCATGCGCCCACCATTTTAGTGATAGACATATAGACGAGATCTGTGCCGATGGCTACAGAGGGGGACACACCAAAGAGAAAAATCAGCATGGGTGTCATGACAAGACCTCCACCCATACCCGTCATACCGATCAGCAGCCCGACGACAAAACCACCAAACGAAACACTAAAATCCATGTGCCCACACCTTCCTCTGTATTCCTATCAGTGACTCTCGGCTCCTCTGGGTTGTGGGCAAGCTTATTTGTGCAGTCCGCACTCCGTTTTCGCAAATCCGGACCAACGTCCTGCCCTTGGATCCTCACCCGGTTTCACCGCACGCGTGCAGTGTTTGCATCCGATGCTCGGATATCCTTGATCATGCAAAACGTTGTACGGTACTTGATGTTCTTTGATATACGCCCAGACATCGTCATTTGTCCACAAAGCCAGAGGATTGAATTTGATCAGGCCAAATTTCGCATCGATTTCTATCACGCCTGCATTCGCGCGGGTAGGCGCCTGTTCCCGGCGAATCCCCGTGATCCAGGCATCAAGATTTGAGAGCGCTTTGGTCAACGGCTCCACCTTACGGATGTTGCAGCACGCATTTGGGTCTTTCGCCCAAAGCTCATCGCCGAATTGTGCCGCTTGTTCCTCGAGTGTTAACGCCGGACGATACTGAATCAGATTAGGATGATAACGATCCACAATTTTCTGAATCACATCATAGGTTTCCGGGAATAACACATCGGTGTCCAGATAAAAGATCTGCGCATCCGGTTTGATCTTGACGATCATATCGACAAGAGCCACATCTTCCGCTCCGAAACTACAGGCAAATGCAATTCTTTCAAATTTTGAAAACGCAAATTGAAGAATCTCCTGAGGTGTTTTCCTTTCATATTCTACATTCCATTCCTTAACTGTTTCAGGTGCGATCTGTGTTTGTTCCAGACTCATTGCTGACACTCCTTACATAATTTTTTAAAATCATCATCATAAACATTTCTTATCTAATAGGCAAAATCACAGATGCCAATCCATGACATCTTGATTTCTAACTTGCCTGTTACAAACCGCTTAGCCTATGTATAGGGTATTGCGGCTACAGGCACTCGGTTACGGGAACTTTATTCCGACTAAATTTATATGAATTAATATTATAATTGCTATCAGTTTACTACGGATTGATTCTTCCGTCAATTCATATTTTCAATTTGTGTAAGGAAAGAATTGTTCTTTGACTTACTTGTCCGGCATTTCTTACACTAAATAAGCGTATTATACTCTCTGCGGGATATCCCCCTATACCGCAAGCGGCGTTATCAGTGGATGAAAAATGTCTTGGGTGGGCGTAATGCATTGCGTAAGACTGCGACTTCTTTGGAGGTCGTCTCGCTTCCTTTCGGATGAGTGGGAGAGAAGTTTGAGTTTGCCACAATCAACGGAGTGGCTTTGGGTGGGTTGTATCGCTTTGCGGCGCAGAGGTGAGTTGAAGGTCGTTCCGCATCCATTAGCTGTATAAGGGGTATATGCTTTGCGCGTAATAGCGACCTTGGAGGTCGTCTCGCAACAGATGATCATAATTCCATGCGAGACGACCTCCACGGAGCATGAGCGCAAAGCATATACCCTAAAGACGACCTTCATCGAACCCAAGCGCAAAGCGATACACCCACCCAAGCACTAGTTTTCAAGATAGCACTAATTTTCAACATAACACTTTTATAAAGCACATCCGTGTTAAAAGCTTGATCAACTTGTGGAAATCAACCATATGGCTAAACATGCATCAAAATGAGGTGACAATGTGCGAAAAGCTCTTTGGCAAATTGTTTTGCCGGCGGTTGTTCTGCTGTCCATTCCAATTGCCGTCCGAGCGGAACCCACGTATGACGAGCTTTTTCAACAAGTCGTTATCCCCGCGGACAGCGCCTTTCAATTTCCCGATATCGCGACTCATTGGGCTCGTACATCTTTATCAGATCTAGCTGTATCGGGAATCATGAGCGGATCTGCCGGATTCATGCAACCAGACCGTTTGATCACGCGCGCGGAGTTCATCACTCTTCTCGATCGCGCAACCGAGATACCTGTTCCGCGTGTCGTCACTGAACGTCCCTTTCGTGATGTACCGACGAACGCTTGGTACGCTCCTTATATAGCAGGCGCATACGCGTACGGGATCACAAGCGGCATGGGAGATCGCACATTCCAGCCGGATCGTCCGATCACTCGTGCGGAAATCGCTGCGCTTTTGAACAATGCCGTTCCCTTCCAAGGAACGAATCAGAAGACATTCTGGGATGTTCCTGACGGTAAATGGTATGCGCAAGCGGTGAATCGCCTGGCCGGTGCATCGATCATTGGGGGATATGATGACGGTGGATTTCACCCGGAAGCGAATGCCACGCGTGCCGAAGTGGCTGTCATGCTGGATCATATCCTGCAAACAAGGGATACAGCTTGGGGCGTGGGGTCCATCCCTGAATCGGATCTTACATCGCTTGTGGAGCAGTATATCCGCCATGGAGCGGATGCACTTGCCAACGGGACGTTTCCTGCCAATGAGATGTCCGTATACACGGCGGGCCTTGAATATGAACAACTCGTACGTACAGAGAGTGTATGGCAATCGTTTCAACGGGCAGGTGGTACGATTCACAGTGCGATCGATCAATTATCGACTTCTCTTCTCTATAACGGAAGTTCGGTGGCGGCCGTTCAAGCCACAGCAACGGTCACAACAACCGTCCATTACCCTGATGGAAGCGAGAAAACCGTGCATGATCAACGATCCGCTATATTTTTCCTCATGAAGTCAGGCGTACGCAATCAGACAACCACAACAATGAAAACGGTCATCTACGCATCGACGCCCTGGCGTGTGCTATCATCGTCCGAATAGGCACTCGTATCCCATGCACTTGTTTCCCAGCATATGAAAAGGAGGGCCGATTTGCCCTCCTTTTATGAACCGTTGATCTTCCACATTCCATGAATGGCTCTCTTCATCTTTTCCTACAGAAAAGTGATTCAACACCGGTTACCTTCGTTTATCGATTATCGCCGTTTGCTTCTGACAACTCTTGAGCATTCGATTCTTATCGCTTCCCTATGTGCTCATCCCTGCAACTTGCGAAAAGCGAGGTAGGAATAGAGTATGGGGACGCTCACCACACAGCCGATCATGATTCCTGATACCCACAGTGTCCACATTTTCGGCAGAAACGCACTCGCGATGTTGACCAACCCGGCGATCATCCAGAGCGGGCCTGCTAGGCGATGGGTGCGCCGCCATACTTCATCATGGGCTAACGTCCAAGGAGTCCGAATGCCTATAAAATAGTTAGAGCGTACCTGCCCCAGGTAATTGCCGATCACGATGAATAGCAGGCCAATCCCAATCGATGTGATCATTTGGAAGTTGAGCGAGACTCCCAGGTTATAAGCGATGTCAACGCCGAAGATGCCGCTCAGAAAAATCGTCACGGCCAAGCGGATCCACTCAAATGCGCCGCGAAACTTGGTGTAATTTTCTCGTCTCGGGTCAATCTGTTGCAGCACCTTGATCAAGAGCGGTAAGACCAATGTGAGCAAACCGATAATCACGACGAATGAAAACTTGTCTTGATACCCGTTCGGTTGGCCGTTCAGCCCAAAATGTACGGCCATTCTTGCGGGCAGCCGATCATAGAACAATAAAGCTGCTATCACAGGTACAAGCGCAATGATAGAAAGAATTACATCTGTCCATCCCCATTTAATTTTCTGCCCGACCATGTGTCTCGTCCTCCCTCTTTTCTTTCGTACCGAGAATCTCCATAAACCATCCCATCACTTCCTGCACGACCGTCGTGTTCAAGGAATACACGATCTGCTGTCCCTGCCGTTCATCAAGAACCAGCTTCGCTTGCTTCAGAGAATTCAAATGATGAGAAATGCTCGGTTTCGTCAGCGAAAAATGGTCAGCAATCTCTCCGGCTGTCATATCCCTTTGCCGCAGGAGGCGCAGGATCTGGCGTCTCGTCGGATCGGATAATGCTTTGAACGTCTCATTCATCTCGTTCACCTTTATTAGATATTTAGAAAATCATCTAAATATAAGATACGCCAAATCTCTTCTGAGGTCAACTCGATCTATGTGGAAAACTTTTTTTGAACGACGTTTTAAGCTCATGCTCACATGAAAGTCCGGATATAAGGCCGATAGTTGATTCTCGCTTCTCATACCGTTATACTCCTCTATAGTTTCGTTCTATTCTTTAAGATCGGAATGCTCATGATCTTGTTATCTACTGGAAATAGGAGGAAGGATCCCATCATGACCGATTACGAAATTTTGCTCCTGTCCTGGGCACAAATGACCGCGTTGGAATGGGTGATCCCTGATGAAGAATATGCACAAAACCGACGTGACATCGAAGAGAAACTGCATAAAGAGTTTGGTATCAAAGATATACAACTGGTAGGGCGAACGTATGACGAATATGCAATCGCCTTTAACCATAAAGGGGAGAACAAGATGGTCCGCTTCGAGGCGGAAGAGGTGGAAAGCATCTATGACCTTGGCTAAAAGGGCAGATTCTTGGAAAAGAGCACTTCTCATTTCCGTCGGGACCGTCCTCACGGAAATCATATATGTCTCTCTACGGTTTCACCCGCAATCGCGTCACGATTTCACTCGTCACTTCTCTGACGCATTGTTTCAACTCGGGCTGATCTATATGATCATCGGAATCGTTTATGTAAGCAGGATCATCGGATGGCGGCGCAGAGAGGGTTTGCCCAGCATTTTCACCTTTCGCCGTCCGCTTGAAATGATGACTTCAGGATATGAACAATTGGAAGAAGAACAATCGGAAGAACTAGCTGAGAAGGACAGACAAGCGATTGCTGCAGGGAACAAACGGGACAAATCGTTTCTCCTCTCTGGTGCGATTCTGCTCACAATCTCGATCATCACGGCATTTGTTTGAGTTTTATGATCCATGAAAAAATCCACACAGCGCGCATACCGCGATGCTGCGTGGATGACACATGATCACTACATCACAAATTTTCTCAAAAGAACGGGCGTCACAAAACTTTCAATGCCGGCCGCAACGACCAGCAAGATGACGACGACAGGTGCGATCCACAATACCTCTTTCCACACATGTCCGAAACTCTCCAGACGTGTCTTTCCAACAAGCGGCCGCAAGAGCACATAACCGATTTTCATCCCGAACGCTCCTGAGATGACAAATGCGGGGATCTCAAAAATACCGTGCGGAAGAATGCCAAAAGCAAACAGTAACGGTAAAGAGACGGTTTGCGTCTTCCCCATCAAGGCAAAAAGAAAGCCGATGAGGGCGCCGTTCATAACGATACCAAGGATACTGGGAATCGCCAGCAACACACCGAGACACAGCATAACAAGACTGACCCTCAGGTTATTTTCAAAGATCAATAACCCGATGTTGAATGCGGATTTATCATGTACCTGTTCACCAAGATGGCGCAAATTTTCGATCGCTGACGATAGAAAACCGAACTGTCCCGAAAACAAATACCCCAAGAAGATCCCCACAACAAATAAAACAAAGGCGAAAGCGATAAATCCACGATTCTGCCAAAGAACACGAAACGGTTTCATAGTTCCCCCTTCGGCGGTAAATACCACACTTCCTCTATTCTAAGGATACCCCAAGCTCCTTGTCAAACAATTAGCACATTCTTACCATACTCGACCCCACCGTATAAAGAACAGGTACAAGCATAAACTTTGTACAGAAATGATCATTTCATTGGGGGTGGTAGTTCTTATGTTTTTCTCATTTCGCGTCGTATTGTTAAAACGACTTGTGGTCATTGGTTTGGCAATTTTCTTGTTTATGGGACTTGTCCTCACACAGAAGAATCAAGTGATGTTCGCGACTACATCGGCAACCAAAGTCCCTTCCGCCATTTATAAAGTAGATACAGACAAAAAAGTAGTGGCTCTGACGTTCGATATCTCTTGGGGTGAGAAAACCCCTGGTCCTGTGCTCGATGT
Source organism: Collibacillus ludicampi (assembly GCF_023705585.1). Classification (NCBI taxonomy): domain Bacteria; kingdom Bacillati; phylum Bacillota; class Bacilli; order Caryophanales; family Alicyclobacillaceae; genus Collibacillus; species Collibacillus ludicampi. Next base: position 1,720,034 of record NZ_BOQE01000001.1, on the reverse strand, counting down.
GCTACAACAAAAAGGACTGAAGAAAGCGACATTCTTCCTTTCCGGTCCATGGACACAGACACACCCGGAAATCGCCAAACGGATTAAAGATATGGGGTTTGAAATCGGCTCACATGGCCATAAGCATGACAACTTCTCACAATACCCTGATTCCTGGATCCGTGACCAAGTCACCAAAGCGGAACAAGCCATTCAAGAGGTTACTGGCGTGAAAACCAGACTGATCCGTACACCCAACGGCGATTTTAACAAACGCGTCATCACAACACTTAATCAAATGGGTTATCAAGTCATTCAATGGGATACCGATTCACTCGATTGGAAAAACCCGGGCGTCGAAAATATTGTGAATCGCGTATTGAACAAGGCGCATCCCGGTGACATTATTCTCTTGCATGCAAGCGATTCCTGTAAACAGACGGCTCAAGCCCTCCCCCGGATTATCGACGGCCTGCGCAGCAAGGGATATGAATTCGTATCTGTTTCCGAATTAATCGAAGGATCCAGTGTGAAGTCCAAACAGGAATAAAGGGATAACCCCAGTACTTACTGCGACTGGGGTTTTACCATCTTTCCTAATAACAGGATGACATATGCATTGCAACCCATCAGGATTGTTCCTATGATATGGGTGACGGAAGGGATGCCGGATTTGAGAGCGACAAACCACTCAAGAATGGTGAAACAATACATAAAAAAGACGGTCGGGACAAAGGAGCGCGTCCCGGAAACACGCGTTTTCAGGAAGGCAACGAGAATCGCCCAGAACAAAGGAATCGTAGCGAACACCACATATGGAAATAACGGCCCTTGCCCACCGGAAAATTGCAAATAGCGGAAATATACCATGTCGTAAAATACAACTCCGACCAGAAGGATCTGTACCCATACCCAGTATCGCCAAGGAAGAAAATTACGCACGGTAAAGTTAAGCATCAAATACGCCCAAAAGCCCATCAACGATGTTGCGGCAACGAATCCCCCCACTTCCACCCCAAAAAAGAGCCGGATATCCCCGAAAACGCCCGTAAGCGCATAGAATATCCCGATCGAAATCCCTACGGCGACCGTCGAAAACAAAAGTACCCAGAACCGTTTAAGCGTCACAATGCAAACCTCCCCTCTTTCCAACGTATATGAAACGATGTCAAAAAGAATGAGAACTACCAATTAAATGCGCCCACGAATGCACATGTCTGTTTGTTCCTCGACACATACTGTGTGTAGCAAGCACTCGGAGGAGGGAACTTTATGTTACGGAAGAAACAGATTGTGTCCCTCTTGGCCACGATCGTTCTCATTTCCACGATCACCGCATGTGGATCCGGAAAAAAGGAAGGACGGAGCCAAGCTACTGAAGCACAACCGGATTACAATCAAACGAAAAGCATGGTGCTAGATATCTTGCATACAAAAGAAGGTATGCTTGCACTTAGAGATATCATGCGTGACCCTTCATTTAAACATTCGTTAGCCATCAACGAACAAGATATCGCACAGGCGTTAAACAAATCCTTAACGGATGGTCCCAATCATCAACTGATCGAAGCGCAAATGAAAGATCCCAAGTTTGCTGCCGAACTCGTCAAATCGACCAAACAGGAACACACAGTATTACTGAAAACATTGGTGAAAGATCCTGAGTACCAAAAAGAACTGATAAATATTTTACAAGATCCTCAATATACCAAATTTCAGTTATCATTGTTACGGACACCGACCGCACGCCAGGAGATTATGAAAATCATGACTGAAGCCATGCAAAATCCGGAATTTAAGATAACATTCATCAATTCCGTGAGAGAAAATTTAGGTTCAGCCGCGATTACACAAATGCATTCTTCTCCCAAAAAAGATGAGAAGAAAGAGGAGAAAAAAGAGGATGGGGAAAAGAAAGAAGATGGCGGAGATAAACAGGAAGATAAAAAAGAGGAATCATAAAGCCCCTTACAACGAAGGGGCTTTCAATATAAAGTCAAGTATGCATGATCTATACTGTTTTATTCAAAGCTGCTGGAAGACCGACCGCTTCCGCAACCTTACGCGCGATTTCCTTGTATACTTGCCCCTGCGAGCTATCTTCCTTGTAGATACCCATGCCCGAAGCAGTAGCGACACCGATGGGTACTTGGCCAAGCAAAGTCGTTCCCAGTTCTTTCGCCAATCGCTCACCGCCGCCCATACCGAAGATGTAATGCCGTTCTTCACATCGATCACAGACAAAATAGGACATATTCTCGACGACGCCTATCACTTCATGATTCGTCTTGATCGCCATGGCACCCGCCCTTGCCGCCACCTCAGCGGCATTGGCTTGCGGCGTGGTGACAATGATTTCCTTGCTCTTGGGTAGCATCTGATGCACATCGAGCGCCACATCGCCCGTTCCCGGGGGCAAATCAAGCAACATGATATCGAGTTCTCCCCAGTGAACTTCCGCAAAGAAATTCCGTAACATCTTTCCTAGCATCGGACCACGCCAGATGACCGGTGAATTGTCCGGTACGAAGAAACCCATCGAAATAATTTTTACACCCTCTTCTTGCACCGGCATAATCAAGTCTTCCACCAGAGCGGGTTTACGATCCCCCAGACCGAAGAGATTCGGTATACTGAATCCGTAAATATCCGCATCGATTAATCCGACGCGATAACCGTTGCGTGCCAGCGCAACTGCAAGATTCGCCGTAACCGTCGATTTGCCGACACCGCCTTTTCCGGAAGCGACTGCCACGAACTGGGTTTTTACGTCCGGTTGTAAAAGCGGAGGCTGTATTTGTCCTTCTGTTGCCGCTGCCTGTCCACCACGAACTTTCGCTGCAAAACGGGCACGCTCTTCATCAGTCATCGCAGACATCTTGACATCCACTGTTTTCACGCCTGGCACTTTCACCAAAACATCTCTTACGTCTTGATTGATTTTGTTTTTTAGTGGACATCCGGCGATGGTAAGAGCGATCTCGACTTCCACGTGATTACCTTCTACCCGTACCCCGCGCACCATTTCAAGCTCAGTAATACTTTTGTGCACTTCCGGGTCCTCAATCGTAGCCAAAGCCGCCCAGACATCTTTTTCGTTTACCATATGTACACCTCCTATATTCAAAAATGAGGAACGGTATAGAGGGTTACCTTTATTGTAGCATAGCCCAACTCAACACGACGATCATAACCGTTTGACCGTTTATTCAGTTTATGAGATAAAAACAGCTTGTATGCGATCAGGCCATGAATGCTGGATAAAATCTGCTTTCATGGGAAGCTAGCGTGAATACGCTTCATGTGTGTGATCCAAATAATAATAAAAGGATACCATACGAAACGGTATCCTTCCTTGAATATGATTAGCGTTTGGAGAATTGCGGAGCGCGACGAGCAGCTTTGAGTCCGTACTTCTTACGTTCTTTCATGCGCGGGTCGCGTGTCAAGAAACCTTCTTTTTTCAACGCAGGGCGAAGTTCCGGATCCGCTTTTAAGAGCGCACGTGCGATACCATGGCGAATCGCGCCCGCTTGTCCGGAGAGACCCCCGCCAATGACGTTGCAAAGCACATCGTACTTGCCAAGTGTATCTGTAAGAATCAGCGGTTGCTTGATAATGAGTTTCAAGGTTTCAAGGCCAAAGTAGTTATCGATATCACGCTTGTTAACGATGATTTTGCCGTCACCGGGTACAAGTCGTACACGTGCCACGGAATGTTTGCGTCGACCAGTACCCCAGTATTGTACTTGTGCCACAGAGCCAACCTCCTCTTAAATTACTTCGATTCCCACGGAATCGGTTGTTGTGCGGTATGCGGATGTTCGCTGCCAGCATATACGCGGAGCTTGGTAAGCTGTTTACGTCCAAGACTATTCTTTGGCAGCATGCCTTTGATCGCTGAGAACAGTACGCGTTCCGGATGAGTTCTCAACATATCGGCTGCCGTTGTCTCTTTTAATCCTCCAGGATAACCGGAATGTCTGCGATAGATCTTCGAATGAAGCTTCTTACCGGTGAATACAACCTTCTCCGCATTAATAACGATGACAAAGTCACCGGTGTCTACATGTGGAGTATATTCAGGTTTATGTTTACCACGAAGGATTGTAGCCACTTCAGAAGCCAAACGTCCAACAGTTTTGCCAGTAGCATCAACGATATACCATTTGCGTTCCACAGAATTTGGCTTCGCCATGTATGTCGTACGCATGGATTTCCCTCCTGTGCTTAAAAACGATGGATTTTAACCGGGGCTAGTGGGAAATAGCGTGATTAAAAATCCATGTTATATTTTATAGGGCCGGTATGCAAAAGTCAAGACAACTTACCCGAATGTTTCAAAATGAAATACCCATCACTGATAAATCACTTCCCACAAAGTAAGCCCGTGGGCGGGAGCGGTAAAACCCGCACGCGTGCGGTCGCGCGCCTCCAAGATAGCCGGCATATCATCAGGAGATAAACGGCCCCGGCCGACAAGTATTAACGTTCCTACAAGAATACGAACCATGTTCCAAAGAAAACCTTCCCCTTCAAACGTAATAGACAGGAAGGAATCCTTCTCCTCAAAGTCAATTCTATACAATTCCCGCACTTTATCTTCTACCGGAGTTGCTGCCGCGCAAAAACTTGTAAAATCATGCCTTCCTATAAAATAGGCGGTTGCTTCACGCATGCGATCCGGATTAAGTGGATAGGGTACATGATAAGCGTATCGTGCCTGAAATACATTGGGGTACGGTGCTCGGTCGATCATATAACGATACACTTTTCGCTTGGCTGAAAAACGCGCATGAAAATCAAGCGGTTCCTCAAAAGCTTCGCGAATCACGAGATCATTCGGCAGCCGTACATTGAGAGCAACTGGCCATTTTTCAACGGGAATGCGCGATCGTGTAACGAAATTCACCACTTGTCCCCAAGCGTGTACACCCGCATCCGTTCGACCGGAACCGTGTATTTGGAGTGCTTCTTCTTTTGTGATCAGACGAAGCGCTTCCTGCAAGACACCTTGGACCGTGCGCAATTGTGGTTGAACTTGAAAACCGTGAAAATCTGTTCCGTCATACGCGACAGTCAAACGGATATTGCGCATGGGTATCCCTCGCTCCAACAGCCTACTAAAACGGGGTTTGCCAAAAAAGCAAACCCCATAAAAGATTATGCACAACACAGAAAAAGGTCATGACAACTGTCACTCCCTTTCCGCTGTGATCCCTCATTACACGAGTTCGATAATAGCCATCGGCGCACCATCGCCACGGCGGGGACCCATTTTAAGAATGCGGGTGTAGCCGCCATTACGCTCAGCGTAACGAGGTGCAATTTCGGAGAACAGTTTCTGAACAACGTCCTGATTGGTTGTTGCATCTGCTACTTCCGGACGGACAAATGCGGCTACTTGACGACGAGCATGCAAGTCTCCGCGTTTCGCGAGCGTAATCAGTTTCTCAGCAACGGAACGAATCTCTTTCGCTTTCGCTTCAGTTGTTTCGATACGCTCGTAGATAAACAAGTCAGTCACCAGGCTTTGGAAGAGAGCTTTTCGAGCGCCCGTTTTCCGACCAAGCTTTCTGTAAGCCACTAGATTCCCCTCCTTTTTTAAAGGTTGTTCAATACGTTTTGCTAACAAGACCAACCGTAGATCTTGAGATGAAGATCTTCCGCTATTCAGATACTCTTACCTGCGCTCCGCTTCACACCTGAATAACTCGAACGGTTCAGTCCTGTTCATCCTCCATATTGAACATACGCTTTAATCATAGACAGATCTGTGATGTCTATTAATCTTCCTGACGAAGGCTTAACCCGAGTTCCGCCAACTTCTCCTGAACTTCTTCAAGAGACTTTCTTCCCAGGTTCCGCACTTTCATCATCTCTTCTTCTGTCTTTGAACAGAGTTCTTGCACGGTGTTGATTCCTGCTCGCTTCAGACAGTTATAGGATCGGACAGAAAGATCAAGCTCCTCGATTGTCATCTCGAGTACTTTCTCTTTCTTGTCATCCTCTTTTTCAACCATGATTTCCGTGTCTTTTAATTGATCTGTTAATCCAACGAAGAGTTTAAGATGTTCAGTTAAAATCTTAGCACCGAGACTCACCGATTCATCGGGACGAATGCTCCCGTCTGTCCACACTTCGAGGGTTAGTTTATCATAGTTGGTCACTTGTCCGACACGAGTGTTCTCGACGCTGTAGTTAACACGAAGGATCGGGGAGAAGATCGAATCAATCGGGATGATGCCGATCTCTTGATCTTCCTTTTTATTACGTTCCGCCGGGACATATCCGCGCCCTCTCTTGGCTGTAATCTCCATGTAGAGTCTACCGCCTTCAGACAAGGATGCGATGTGCAAATCAGGGTTTAAGATCTCCACATCAGAGTCCGCCTGTATGTCTCCAGCGGTAACTTCACGTTCGCCTTCAGCATCGATAATGAGCGTTTTTTCCTCGTCGGAGTGGACCTTCAGCGAAAGCCGCTTCAAATTCAGAATGATCTCTGTCGTATCTTCAACTACACCTGGAATCGTCGAAAACTCGTGCAGTACTCCTTCAATTTTAACGGAAGTCGCTGCCGCTCCAGGCAAGGACGAGAGTAAAATCCGCCGCAAGGAGTTCCCAAGCGTCGTGCCGTATCCCCGCTCTAACGGTTCTACGACAAACTTCCCGTAGGTTCCTTCTTCGTTGATTTCGACGGTCTCAATCCTCGGCTTCTCAATCTCGATCATGCACATAACCCTCCTTCTCGACAACTCAAACATACCGGTGAGACTCGCGCTGCTGAGGGTGGTTGTCTTAAGCGTTCAAACGAATGATTAACGTGAGTAGTACTCAACGATCATTTGTTCAGCGACCGGAATATCGATCTCATCACGAGCCGGTACACGCACAATACGACCTGTCTTGGCATCGAGGTCGCGCTCCAGCCACGGAACTACTGTGCGGGTTTCAGCAATTTCAAGCAGTTCCTTAATACGTGGAGACTCCAGAGATTTCTCACGGATACCGATCACATCACCAGGTTTTGTGAGATATGATGGGATATCCAGACGTTTGCCGTTCACTGTGAAATGACCATGGCGTACCAATTGGCGGGCTTCCGCACGAGAGGAAGCAAATCCTAAACGATACACCACGTTATCGAGACGGGATTCGAGGATCTGCAGAAGATTTTCACCCGTGATTCCTTTACGACGAGCCGCCTCTTTATAATAGCTAGCAAACTGTTTTTCCAGAACTCCGTATACTCGGCGTGCTTTTTGCTTTTCGCGCAATTGCAGTCCGTACTCCGAAACTTTTTTACGACCTTGCCCGTGTTGACCTGGCGCATACGCACGACGGTCAATCGCACATTTATCGCTGTAGCAGCGTTCTCCTTTGAGATACAGTTTTACACCTTCGCGTCGGCATAAGCGACACACGGCACCATTGTATCTTGCCATTCTAGTATTGACACCTCCTGTTAAATTTATACACGTATAAAATTACACACGACGACGTTTGGGCGGACGGCATCCGTTATGCGGAATCGGAGTTACGTCTTTGATAACAGAAACTTCCAGACCAGCAGCCTGAAGGGAACGAATAGCCGCTTCACGACCTGCTCCAGGACCCTTCACGTACACTTCAACCGTCTTCATTCCGTGCTCTTGTGCTGTTTTTGCTGCAGCTTCAGCCGCCATTTGCGCAGCGAAAGGAGTAGACTTACGGGAACCCTTAAAACCGAGAGCACCTGCACTCGCCCAAGAGATTGCATTCCCCGCAGGATCGGTAATGGTTACGATAGTGTTATTGAAAGTAGATTTGATGTGAGCCACTCCGAGCTCTACGTTTTTACGATCGCGTCGTTTCGTACGTGTCGTAGCTTTACCACGTGCTTTCACTTTAGCCATGAGCTTTCATTCCCCCCTTATTATTTTTTCTTACCTGCTACCGTACGACGAGGACCTTTGCGTGTACGAGCGTTCGTCTTCGTACGTTGTCCGCGAACCGGCAAGCCTTTGCGATGACGAATTCCCCGATAACAGCCAATTTCGATCAGCCGCTTGATATTCAGAGCCACTTCACGACGGAGGTCACCCTCAACTTTGAGGTTTTTGTCAATATAATCGCGAAGTTTGGAGACTTGTTCTTCCGTCAACTCACGTACGCGTGTGTCAGGATTAATACCTGTTTCAGCGAGAATGCGATTGGAAGTCGTACGCCCGATTCCGAAGATATAGGTCAGGGCAATTTCAACACGTTTATCACGCGGCAAGTCAACACCTGCAATACGTGCCATGTAAGGTTTACACCTCCCGATAATCATTAGAAGTTGAAAATAAATAGGATCTATAGAAAACCACATGTGATGAACGTAGTACTCCGTACACCGAACCGGAGGCAGCCGCTCCTACGTTCACATGTTGGCAGAAAACTTACCCTTGTTTTTGCTTGTGTTTCGGATTCTCGCAGATGACCATAACGGCTCCTTTGCGACGAATGATCTTGCATTTTTCGCAAATGGGCTTCACGGAAGGCCGTACTTTCATCGCGCTGATACCTCCTTATGCGTAAGTCCTTTATTTATACCGGTACGTAATTCGCCCACGTGTGAGATCATAAGGAGAGAGCTCAACCGTAACACGATCGCCCGGCAGAATCCGGATATAGTGCATGCGAATCTTCCCTGAGACGTGGGCCAAAATCTGATGCCCATTATCCAACTCAACCCGAAACATTGCATTCGGAAGTGGTTCGATAACCTTGCCTTCTACTTCGATGACATCTTCTTTCGCCATGGAGTTTACTCCCCCTTTGCTTCCATCTCAAACTTACATAGTAAAGTCGCATCAGGCTCATAAGCATCGTACCCGTTGACAACCAAATATGTTCTCCTCGCGTGACCCAATTTTACACCATTATGAATGAGGAATGGCGGTTGTGAGTATGACTTACAATCTCGTCAGAATCTCAGGACCGTCTTCCGTAATAGCAACGGTGTGTTCAAAATGCGCGCAAAGAGAACCGTCAGCCGTTACGACCGTCCAATTGTCTGCAAGTGTCCTGCAATGATAAGTGCCCACGTTTACCATTGGTTCAATCGCCAAAGTCATACCTGGTTTTAACTTAGGGCCACGGCCTACAGGACCGTAGTTTGGCACTTGCGGGTCTTCATGCATTTGTTGTCCGATTCCGTGCCCGACATAATCACGCACGACCGAAAAACCTGCGCCCTCTACATATGTTTGTATAGCATGGCCGATATCAGAAAGCCGATTGCCGACACGGGCAGCTTCAATCCCTTTATAAAGAGATTCCTCTGTGACTTTCAATAAACGCTCAGCCAGTTCTGAGATACGGCCAACCCCATACGTCCAAGCGGAGTCTCCATGGTATCCGTTTTTGTAAGCTCCAATATCGATGGAGATGATGTCCCCTTCTTGCAGAACCCGATCGTCAGGAATGCCGTGCACCAGGACCTAATTGACGGACGCGCAAATTGAAGCAGGATATCCATGATAACCGAGAAAAGAGGGTTCAGCGCCTTGACTCCGAATAAACGTTTCAGCGATCCGATCGAGCTCTTTCGTTGTGATCCCCGGTCGAATATGCTGCAACAATTCTTGGTGCGTCAATGCAACGATCCGGCCAGCTTCACGCATGAGATCCAGTTCTCTTTTGGACTTACAGACAATCATTCGACACCTCGTAAAATCCCCGAGATTTCACGATAGACTTCATCAATTCCAGCTTCACCGTTCACTGAACGCAATACACCTTTAGCGTTGTAGTATTCAAGTAAAGGAGCTGTCTGCTCAAAGTAGACATCAAGTCGCGTGGCCACCGTTTCTGCCGTATCGTCCGCGCGCTGATACAATTCGCCGGCGCATTTGTCACATATGCCATCTTTCGCGGGTGGATTGAATTCGACATGATACGTAGAGCCACACGATTTACAAACGCGCCGACCCGTAAGACGGGCAAGTAACAGGTCACGATCCACTTCCAAATTGATCGCGTGATCGATCTTCATACCCAGCTCTTCAACCATACGGTCGAGTGCTTCCGCCTGTGCAACGGTCCGTGGGAAACCGTCCATCAGAGCACCATGTTTCGTATCCGGTTTTGATAAACGTTCGCGTACTATACCGATGGTCACTTCATCAGGCACAAGCTTTCCTTGATCCATATAAGACTTTGCTTGAAGCCCCAGGGGAGTACCTTCCTTTATAGCAGCACGGAACATGTCGCCAGTCGATATATGCGGAATTCCAAACTCCGACACGATCCGTTCAGCTTGTGTACCCTTGCCTGCTCCAGGAGGTCCCATAAAGATAATTAACACCCGCCATCCCTCCATAATAGAAGATACTCGGCAGTTTTCTCAAGCGTGCCGGTCAGCGAATAAACCCTTTATAGTGGCGTTGCAAGAGCTGAGCTTCTACTTGCTTCATCGTATCGAGTGCGACTCCGACTACGATGAGCAACGAAGTCCCTCCAAAATAGAGATTTAATCCAGTCGCCTTCATGAAAAGCACAGGAAGAACGGTTACAGCCGCTAAAAAAAGCGCTCCAAAAAGAGTGATACGATTCATAACCCTTGTGATAAATCGCATCGTTGGTTCACCAGGACGAATTCCTGGAATGAAGCCTGCATTCTTTTGCATTTGTTCCGTTAACTGCTCTGGATTAATTTGTATATACGTATAAAAATACGTAAACGCGATCACAAGCAATGCCTCTAAGGTAACGTACAAAGGTGTGCCAAAAGTCAAGTTCGCTTGAATCCACAAAGTTACAGCATTCGGCTTAAACCAAGAAGCAACCGTAGCCGGAAAAATCAGAAGCGAACTCGCAAAGATCACAGGAATAACCCCTGCCGCATTTACCTTCATAGGGATGTGGGTGCTTTGCCCCCCATACAGCTTACGTCCGACAACCCTTTTCGCATACTGCACGGGGATCCGGCGAACGCCTTCCTGAACGTAAATCACACCGACGATGATAAGAAGTACTCCGATGACCAATAAAGCGAGCTTTACGATGTTAAGGGTGAGTTGTTCAGGGTGTTCATAAAACCATGTAGCGTATATCTGGCGAACACCTTTCTCCACACCTGCGATAATCCCGGCAAAGATCAGTAGAGAAATTCCATTGCCGATCCCTTTATCGGTAATCTGTTCACCGATCCACATCAGGAATGTCGCCCCGGCTGTAAGTGTCAGAGCGATCAGCGCATATGTGCGAAAGCTTGGATCGATCACAAGTCCGGGGATCTGCCGATTAAATGAGATCGAAAGCCCTACAGACTGAATGAGTGCCAGCAACACAGTGCCGTACCGTGTAATCTGCAGCAACTTGCGTCGACCATGTTCCCCTTCTTTGCTCCAATCCTCAAACTTCTTTACAACTCCATGCTGCAAGAGCTGAACGATAATCGAAGACGTGATATAAGGAGTCACACTCATTGCAAAGATGGAGAAGTATTGTAATGCACCGCCTGAAAATGTGTTCAGCAAACCGAAAATTTGATTGCTAGCAAGCCGTTCAGCGAGCAGGCTTGCATTGACATTAGGCACCGGAATAAAAGTACCTATACGGAAGACTGCCAGCATCGCCAGTGTAAAGAGAATCCGGCGACGCAGGTCAGTCATCTTCCACACATTTCTGATGGCGGTAAACATCATTAGATCACCTCGGCCTTACCGCCAACAGCTTCGATTTTCTCCTTAGCAGAAGCAGAGAAACCGTTAGCTTTCACAGTAAGAGCCACAGTGAGTTCACCTTGCCCAAGAATTTTAACGCCATCTTTAATGTTTTTAATGATTTTCTTCTCCACGAGAAGTTCAGGAGTTACCACAGTACCCGCTTCGAATTTGTTCAATTTATCCAAGTTAACAGAGACGATCTCTTTCTTAAACGGAGCATTGGTAAAACCACGCTTCGGGAGGCGACGGAACAAAGGTGTTTGACCACCTTCGAAACCGGGACGTACGCCACCGCCGGAACGCGCATTTTGACCTTTGTGTCCGCGGCCGGATGTTTTACCAAGTCCAGAACCGATACCGCGACCCACGCGCTTGCGAGTATGACGGGAACCCTCAGCCGGTTTGAGTTCATGCAGTTTCATGTGTAACACCTCCTCGACGTAAAGCTTTTATTTATTCCTCGATTTCATTAACTTCTACCAAATGGCGTACCTTGTTGACCATACCGCGAATGGCCTGATTATCAGGCTGAACGACGGTTTGATGAAGTTTACGTAAACCGAGCGTACGAACGGTGACACGCTGGTCTTCAGGGCGACCAATGGTACTACGCTTGAGGGTGATCTCCAGTTTTTTCGCCATGGTGTTCCCCTCCTTAGCCCAGGATTTCTTCCAGTGATTTACCGCGTAACTTCGCTACATCTTCCGGACGCTTCAATTGTTTGAGTCCATCAAGGGTAGCACGAACCATGTTCATTGCGTTGGACGAACCTAAGGATTTGGTGACAATATCTTTAACACCCGCTAATTCAAGTACGGCACGCGCAGGGCCGCCTGCGATCACTCCAGTACCTTCCTTAGCCGGTTTAATGAGAACACGTCCAGCACCAAAATGTCCGATCACTTCATGGGGTACCGTTGTACCAGAGAGCGGTACGCGAATCAAGTTTTTCTTTGCATCTTCAATGCCCTTACGGATCGCTTCAGGTACCTCGGCAGCTTTTCCCAAGCCAGCACCTACGTGACCGTTGCCATCCCCGACGATGACCAGGGCAGAGAAGCTAAAACGACGACCACCTTTTACGACCTTCGCCACACGATTAATCGCAACGACTTTCTCAGAAAGGTCGAGTTGGTTCGCATCAATACGCATAGATGTGTTTCCCTCCTTCGTATGCAAGCTTAGAACTCGAGACCCGCTTCACGAGCAGCTTCAGCCAGTGCTTGAACGCGTCCGTGATAAAGATATCCACCACGGTCAAAAACAACTTGCTTATATCCTTTAGCGAGCGCGCGTTTTGCCACGAGTTCACCGACTTTCGCGGCCGCTTCCACATTTCCGCCGTACTCAACTTTATCTTTTAACTCTGGGTCTACAGTTGATGCCGAGACCAGAGTTACCCCTTTGGTATCATCGATGAGTTGCGCATAGATATGCTTCGAAGACCGGAACACATTCAAACGCGGACGTGTTGGAGTACCAAAGAGCTTTTTGCGTACACGCAGATGACGACGCTTCCGAGCCTTATTGCGATCTATTTTTGTAATCATCCACGTTCACTCCTTTCACGCGATATTGAGATTACTTCTTACCAGTCTTACCAACTTTGCGGCGAACAACTTCATTCTCGTAACGGATCCCCTTGCCTTTATAAGGTTCGGGTTCACGAATGGAACGAATCTTCGCAGCAACAGCACCCACTTGCTCTTTGTTGATCCCTTTGATCACCAGCTTGTTGTTAGCAGGAACGTCGATTTCAATGCCTTCTTCCGGAACGATTTCAACCGGATGGGAGAAACCGAGGGAGAGAGTGACTTTATTGCCTGATTTCGCGGCACGATAACCGACACCAACCAGTTCAAGGGTTTTTTCAAAACCTTTCGTCACACCCTCAACCATGTTGTTGATGATCGAACGAGTTGTGCCATGAAGGCTTCGATGCAATTTATTATCAGAAGGCCGTTCAACAGTAATTGTGTTTTCTTCGATCTTAATGATCATATCCGGGTGGAGTTCACGGGCCAAAGTACCTTTAGGCCCTTTCACAGTAAGAACTCCATCGTTGTATTTCACTTCAACGCCGTTCGGAATAACGACTGGCTTCTTACCAATACGAGACACAGTCACACCTCCATTCGTTTTGATCTGTATTACCAGACGTAACAGATCACTTCGCCGCCCACTTGAGCGCGACGAGCTTCTTTATCTGTCATGATCCCCTTGGAAGTAGAGAGGATTGCAATCCCCAAACCACCGAGCACGCGAGGGATTTCTTGATGTTTCGCATATACGCGCAATCCAGGTTTTGAGATCCGTTTCAGACCGGTAATTACGCGCTCATTGTTCGGACCGTATTTCAGGAACACACGGATGATCCCTTGCTTGTTGTCAGGAATGAATTCAGCGTCGCGGATAAATCCTTCCTTCTTAAGGATCTCAACGATCGCACGCTTCATATTGGAGCCTGGGATTTCTACTGTTTCATGCCCTACCATATTCGCGTTGCGAATACGCGTTAACATATCCGCAATCGGGTCTGTCATCACCATGTGTCATAACCTCCTTCCTTAACCTACTCGATTACCAGCTGGCTTTCTTTACGCCAGGAATTTGTCCCTTATATGCAAGCTCCCGAAAGCAGATTCGGCACATGCCAAACTTCCGCAGGACAGAATGCGGACGTCCGCACAGACGGCAACGGGTATAAGCCCTTGTGCTGAATTTCGGCTTCCGCTGGGCCTTGGCGATCATGGATTTTTTTGCCACGTATGTTACCTCCCCATTTAGTTACCTTGCGGAACCTTAGTTATTTTTGAAAAGGCATACCGAGCAATTCAAGAAGCTCACGCGCTTCTTCGTCCGTTTGTGCAGTCGTTACGAAAACGACGTCCATACCACGGACTTTATCGATCTTATCGTACTCGATTTCCGGGAAGATCAATTGCTCTTTCAAACCGAGCGTATAGTTACCGCGACCGTCAAACGCTTTTGTCGAAACACCACGGAAGTCACGAACACGCGGAAGAGCAACGGTAAAGAGTTTATCCAGGAAGTGATACATACGCTCACCGCGCAGAGTTACTTTCGCACCGATCGGCATACCTTCGCGAACTTTAAACCCTGCGATCGATTTTTTCGCGCGAGTGACAACCGGACGCTGACCGGAGATCGCTTGCAGGTCTTCTACTGCAGCATCGAGGACTTTCGGATTTTGAATCGCTTCACCGAGTCCCATGTTGATTACGATTTTTTCAAGTTTCGGTACTTGCATGGGTGATTTATATCCAAATTTCTGCATGAGAGCAGGCGATACTTCTTTTTTGTAGTAGTCGAATAAACGAGCCACGAAATTAACCTCCTTTCTTCACCTGGTTACTTGTCAATGATTTCGCCAGATTTTTTTGCGTAACGAACTTTCGTGCCGTCCTCTAAAATTTTGATACCGACGCGGGTCGGTTCACCGGTCTTGGGATCAAGAAGCATTACATTGGAAACGTGAATCGGTGCTTCTTTTTCGATAATCCCACCTTGCGGATTTGCAGGATTCGGACGCTGATGTTTCTTAACGATGTTTACACCTTCAACGATTACGCGTTCTTTTTTAGGAAAAGCAGCGAGGATACGTCCTTTTTTCCCTTTGTCTTTTCCCGCAATCACTTGTACTTCGTCACCTTTTCGAACATGCAATTTTGGCATCACATTACACCTCCTCGGGGTGTGATTAATCTTACAAGTCAACGCCCCGTTCTTACAGAACCTCAGGAGCCAGTGAGATGATCTTCATAAAATCTTTCTCGCGAAGTTCGCGCGCAACAGGACCGAAGATACGAGTACCGCGCGGTGATTTATCATCCTTGATGATCACAGCGGCATTTTCATCGAAGCGAATATAGGATCCGTCCTCTCGGCGAACGCCGCGCTTGGAACGAACGATCACAGCCTTGACGACATCACCCTTCTTGACAACGCCACCTGGTGTTGCACTTTTCACAGAAGCAACAATGATGTCACCGATGTTGGCAGACTTGCGATTGGAGCCGCCAAGAATACGGAAACACATGATTTCCTTTGCTCCGGAATTATCAGCAACCGTCAATCTTGTTTGTGGTTGAATCATCTAAGGACCCTCCCTTCAAATGAGCCTTTCCGATCATTAAAGAATTACAGCTTTCTCAACAATTTCAACTAAGCGCCAGCGCTTGTCTTTGGATAACGGGCGTGTCTCCATAATTTTAACGATATCGCCGATCTTAGCCGTGTTGTTTTCGTCGTGTGCTTTGAATTTTTTCGTTCGTTTAATCGTTTTTCCGTACAAAGGATGCTTCTTAGCGGTTTCTACAGCAACAACGATGGTTTTGTCCATCTTGTCAGAAACAACTTTACCCACCCGAACTTTACGGTAGTTGCGTTCTTCGCTCATCTGGATCCTCCTTCCTCTACAGGGTATTAACCGATACCAAGTTCACGTTCTCTGAGGATGGTTTGTGCACGGGCAATGTCCTTGCGCACTGCGCGAATCCGCATCGGATTATCAAGCTGACCTGTTGCCAATTGGAAGCGCAGATTAAAAAGTTCTTCCTTAAGCGCGTTAATTTTGTGTTCGATTTCCTCAGTGGATAAGTTACGCATATCTTTAGCTTTCATTTGCCTCACCACCCACTTCCTCGCGTTTTACGAACTTGCACTTGATGGGGAGCTTGTGCATCGCCAAACGCATCGCTTCACGAGCAACTTCCTCCGACACGCCAGCAAGTTCAAACATAACACGTCCAGGTTTAACTACTGCCACCCACTGTTCCGGAGCCCCTTTACCTGAACCCATGCGGACTTCAGCAGGTTTCTTTGTAACTGGCTTGGAAGGAAAGATCCGGATCCAAACCTTACCGCCACGACGGATATAACGGGTCATCGCGATACGTGCAGCTTCGATTTGACGGTTTGTCACCCAAGCGGGTTCCAACGCTTGCAATCCGTACTCACCGAAATGTACGGTTGTACCGCCTTTAGCTCGACCGCGCATTCTACCGCGTTGTTCCTTACGGTGCTTCACGCGTTTCGGCATTAACATGACTTATTTACCCCCTTCTGCGGCTTCCTTTTTTGCGCCTTTGGTAGGAAGTACTTGACCACGATAGATCCAAACTTTCACACCAATACGGCCGTAGGTGGTATGAGCTTCCGCTGTAGCATAATCGATATCCGCGCGCAATGTGTGCAGAGGTACAGTACCTTCCGAGTATCCTTCCGTACGTGCGATCTCGGCTCCGGCGAGACGCCCTGAAACTTGAACTTTGATACCTTTTGCGCCGGCGCGCATCGTACGTTGAATGGCTTGTTTCATCGCACGGCGAAACGCAACACGACGTTCGAGTTGCTGTGCAATATTTTCAGCAACGAGTTGAGCATCCAACTCAGGTACTTTAATCTCTGTAATGTTAATGTGGACACGCTTACCTGTGAGCTTGTTCAGTTCGTTACGAAGAGCATCCACTTCCGAGCCGCCCTTACCGATAACCATACCCGGCTTCGCCGTATGAATGTTCACATTGATGCGATTGGCGGCACGCTCGATTTCTACCGTAGATACAGAAGCATCCTTCAGGCGTTTCAGAACGTATTCACGAATCTTAATGTCTTCGTGAAGAAGTTCGGTGTAATCTTTTTTATTCGCATACCATCTGGACTCCCAGTCGCGAATAATACCGATACGAAGACCAACTGGGCTAACCTTTTGACCCATCCATTATCCCTCCTTCTTCTCATCACTTACAACGATCGTAATATGGCTGGTACGTTTGTGGATGCGGAAAGCACGGCCTTGCGCACGAGGACGGAAACGTTTGAGTGTCGGTCCTTGATCCACAAAAGCTTTAGAAACGACCAGTTTTTCAACGTCCATATTGTAATTATGGCCCGCATTCGCGATCGCGGAATTCAATACTTTCTCAACGATGGGCGATGCAGCTTTCGGAGTATGTTTCAAAATCGCGAGCGCTTCACCTACGCGCTTACCACGAATCAAATCAACCACCAAGCGCACTTTGCGGGGTGCAATCCGTACAGTACGTGCAATTGCTTTTGCTTCCATGAGTGAACCTCCTCTCTACAGGGGTTTTGCATTAACGACGGGAAGTCTTCTCGTCATAATCATGCCCTTTATAGGTTCGGGTTGGAGCGAATTCACCGAGCTTGTGTCCAACCATATCTTCCGTAATGTAAACCGGTACATGTTTGCGGCCATCGTATACAGCGATCGTATGACCTACAAATTGCGGGAAAATTGTTGAGCGACGAGACCAAGTTTTGATAACTTTCTTCTCTCCTGCTGCGTTCATCGCTTCAATTTTCTTTAAAAGATGCTCATCAGCAAACGGACCTTTCTTCAGCGAACGCGACATGCATGTACCTCCCTTCAAAAATGAATAGAAGCTTATTTCTTACGCGGACGAACAATATATTTATTCGATGGTTTGTTTTTCTTACGCGTTTTCTTACCGAGCGTAGGTTTACCCCAAGGAGACATCGGAGACTTGCGTCCAATCGGAGCGCGGCCTTCACCACCACCGTGCGGATGGTCATTCGGGTTCATAACGACCCCGCGAACGGTAGGACGACGACCCAACCAACGGGAGCGACCCGCTTTCCCCAAGTTCACATTTTCATGATCGAGGTTACCTACTTGACCGATCGTTGCGCGGCATTCAGAACGAATCAAGCGCACTTCGCCGGAAGCCAGTCGCACATGACAATAAGCGCCTTCCTTTGCGAGCAATTGTGCTTCTGCACCTGCTGCACGCGCAAGCTGTCCGCCTTTTCCAGGCTTAAGCTCAATGTTGTGAATGACTGTACCGACCGGAATGTTTGCCAGAGGCAAGCAGTTACCCACCTTAATATCAACATCCGGGCCAGAAACTACCGTGTCACCCACTTTAAGACCGAGAGGTGCAATGATATATCTTTTTTCGCCATCGACATAATTGATCAGCGCGATGTTTGCGGAACGGTTCGGATCGTATTCGATCGTGGCAACACGTCCCGGAATGCCGTCTTTGTTACGCTTAAAGTCGATGATACGATATTTGCGCTTATGACCGCCGCCGTGATGACGGGTTGTGATCTTACCTTGGTTGTTACGTCCCGCGTTCTTTTTCAGCGGTGCAAGGAGAGATTTTTCGGGTTTGTCAGTTGTGATTTCCTCAAAAGTCAACACTGACATGAAACGGCGGCCAGGTGACGTGGGTTTATACTTTTTGATGCCCACAATCTTACCCTCCTTTATCACTCAAATATTTTAAGCCCCTTCAAAGAAAGATATCGGTTTTGAATCTGGAGCCAATGTGACGATCGCTTTCTTCCATTCAGATGTACGACCTACAAATCGACCGACACGCTTTTGTTTGGAAGGAACACGCATCGTGTTCA
Organism: Collibacillus ludicampi; assembly: GCF_023705585.1. Classification (NCBI taxonomy): domain Bacteria; kingdom Bacillati; phylum Bacillota; class Bacilli; order Caryophanales; family Alicyclobacillaceae; genus Collibacillus; species Collibacillus ludicampi. The sequence continues at coordinate 1,700,939 of NZ_BOQE01000001.1, read as the reverse complement.
CTTTCGCAACCTTCACGCCGAAAATTTCTTCGATTGCTTGCTTGATTTCCGTTTTGTTCGCTTTAAGATCCACTTCAAAAGCGTACTTGTTTTGTTCCATCAAATCGGTGCTGCGTTCCGTGATGACAGGACGTTTGATAATATCACGAGGGTTCTTCATTACGCAAACACCTCCTCCACTTTCGCAACCGCGTCTTTTGTGATGACGAGAGAGTCATGATACAACAGATCATACACGTTGATACCGGTTGCCGAAACATACTTCACACCAGGAATGTTGCGGGAAGACAATGCAACGTTCCCTTGTGTTTCGAGACCTACAACCAAAGCTTTGTTAGCAGCTTTAATATTCGAGAGGATTTTTACCATCTCTTTGGTTTTCGGTGCATCCATCTTCAGTTCGTCAAGAACGATGATGGAGTTCGTGTTCACCTTCGTAGAGAGTGCTGATTTCAATGCCAGACGACGCACTTTTTTAGGAAGTTTATATGCGTAGGAACGCGGCTGCGGACCAAATACGGTACCACCACCCACCCATTGAGGCGCGCGTATCGAGCCCTGACGAGCACGTCCGGTTCCTTTTTGGCGCCATGGCTTGCGGCCACCACCACGAACTGCCGCACGATTTTTTGTCGCGTGTGTACCACGACGCTCGCTTGCTAATTGCATTAAGACCGCTTCATGCATCACATGTTGATTCGGGGTAACACCGAAGATTGCTTCGGATAACTCAATTTCCCCCACTTGTTCACCAGATACGTTGTAAACAGGAACTTTCGGCATGTATGCTCCTCCTTTCCTAAGAAATTTCTTTATTTGCCAGACTTGATAGCCGTTTTGATAGTTACAAAAGACTTTTTGGGACCGGGTACAGAACCTTTAACGAGAATCAGGTTACGTTCCGGATCCACCTTGACGATTTCGAGATTTTGTACCGTTACTCGCTCGCCGCCCATACGTCCAGGTAAGGTTTGACCTTTGAAAACGCGATTCGGAGCAATTGCGCCAAGCGAACCGGGACCACGATGGTAACGTGAACCGTGTGCCATCGGACCTCTCGCTTGATTGTGCCGTTTAATCGCACCGGCAAAACCTTTACCTTTGGAGATACCCGTAACATCAACGATGTCACCAGGTGCAAATGTATCCGCTTTGATTACTTGTCCGACCTCATAATCGGCAAGATTTACTCCGCGAAGTTCGCGAACGTAGCGCTTAGGGGTGGTCCCTGCTTTTGCTGCGTGACCCGCTTCCGGTTTGTTCGCCTTCTTTTTATCAGCAAAACCGAGTTGTACTGCCTCATAACCGTCATTTTGTAGGTCTTTCTTTTGCAAAACCACGCAAGGACCCGCTTCGATGACAGTAACAGGAACAACATTACCGTCTTCGGTGAATACTTGGGTCATCCCAAGTTTACGTCCCAAGATACCTTTCATTCTTGCCACCTCCCTAGGAGTTCTCCTAGCACATATATTTTCGAACATTACAGTTTAATTTCAATATCAACACCAGAAGGCAAATCCAAACGCATCAAAGCGTCAACCGTTTGAGGCGTCGGATTGATAATATCGATCAAACGCTTGTGTGTACGCATCTCAAATTGTTCACGAGAATCTTTATATTTGTGAGGTGCACGCAAAATCGTTACGATCGATTTCTCAGTCGGAAGAGGAATCGGACCGGATACGCTAGCACCCGCACGCTTTGCAGTCTCTACAATCTTCTCTGCAGAAGCGTCAATGATTCTGTGATCAAATGCTTTCAATCGAATGCGAATCTTCTGTTTTGCCATATGAATTCCCTCCTTTTCGCCCATTTCGTTGGACATACTCCGCGAAAATTCACCTGATTGGTACCGCATATGGCGTGAAACGGTACTTCAGCAACCTTTCGCATCATTGCAGTCTAAGACCAACAATACAAAATTATAATTAAAGCACAGGATAAACTCAAGTCTTTTTATGCATGTTTACAAAAAAATCTCGGTCTCCACTGAGAAAACTAGTGCTTGGGTGGGTGCATCGCTTTGCGCTTGGGTTCGGAGAAGGGCGTCATTGAGGCATATGCTTTGCGCTCATGCTCCGTGGAGGGCGTCTTGCTTGGAAGATAAACAAAACAAATGTCGCAAGACGACCTCCAAAGTCGCAATTACGCGCAAAGCATATGCCTTTTAACGGTATATAGGAAGCGGAACGACCTTCAACTTACCTCTGCGCCGCAATGCGATACACCCACCCAAAAGCCACTCCGTTTTATTGGTTAGCTTTATATCTCTCATCCTGTACAAGAAATTTTTTATCCTATGATGGCACCGCCCATGCGACATGGGGGACTACCTTATTCTCAATGAAATCCATTGATCACGAAAAGAAACTGTGGCAATAGAAAAGCCGAACCCATCGGATTCGGCTAATTCCATGAAATCTATCATTATTCAATGATAGAAGTTACAACACCAGCACCTACAGTACGGCCACCCTCACGGATAGCAAAACGTGTACCTTCTTCGAGAGCGATCGGAGCGATCAACTCAACATCGAGTGTGATGTTGTCGCCAGGCATGACCATCTCGGTACCTTCCGGAAGCTTAACGATACCGGTCACGTCTGTTGTACGTACATAGAATTGAGGACGGTAGCCGTTGAAGAACGGAGTATGGCGGCCGCCTTCTTCTTTCGTCAAGACGTACACTTCAGCTTTGAACTTGGTGTGCGGGTTGATGGAACCCGGTTTCACGAGAACTTGACCGCGCTCAATGTCTTTACGATCGATACCGCGGAGAAGAGCACCGATATTATCCCCAGCTTGTGCGCTATCGAGGAGCTTACGGAACATTTCAATACCGGTAGCAACCGTTTTGCGGGTTTCTTCAGCGAGACCAACGATTTCAACTTCGTCACCAACTTTGAGAACACCGCGCTCAACACGACCGGTAGCAACTGTACCACGACCCGTGATCGTGAATACGTCCTCAACAGGCATCAAGAAAGGCTTATCGGTTTCACGAGCCGGCTCCGGAATATAGGAGTCAACAGCAGCCATGAGTTCGTCGATTTTCTTAGCCCATTCGCCGTTCGGATCTTCAAGAGCTTTCAGAGCAGAACCACGGATGACCGGAACTTCGTCTCCCGGGAATTCGTATTCGGTGAGAAGGTCACGAATTTCCATTTCAACGAGCTCGAGCAACTCTTCGTCGTCAACCATGTCGCACTTGTTCATGAATACTACGATGTAAGGAACGCCTACCTGACGGGAGAGCAGGATGTGCTCGCGAGTTTGCGGCATCGGACCGTCAGCAGCGGAAACAACGAGGATCGCACCGTCCATTTGCGCTGCACCGGTGATCATGTTTTTCACATAGTCAGCGTGGCCTGGGCAGTCAACGTGTGCATAGTGACGGTTATCTGTTTCATACTCAACGTGAGCGGTATTAATGGTAATTCCGCGTTCACGTTCTTCCGGAGCTTTATCGATCGCGTCGTATGCCATAGCTTGCGCCTTACCGCGTTGCGCAAGAACGGTTGTAATCGCAGCGGTCAAAGTGGTTTTACCATGGTCAACGTGACCGATTGTACCAATGTTAACGTGGGGTTTGGTACGCTCAAATTTTGCTTTTGCCATTTTGCTTCACTCCTTGATATAAAGTGGTAGGATTAACCTTTATTCTTAGCGATGATCTCTTCGGCGATGGAACGCGGTACTTCCTCATAGGAATAGAACTCCATTGAGTAAACGCCGCGCCCTTGTGTACGCGAACGAAGAGATGTCGCATATCCAAACATCTCGGAAAGCGGCACATATCCGCGGATGACTTGTGCGCCCGCGCGCGCTTCCATACCTTCGATACGTCCCCGGCGAGAGTTGATATCTCCCATGATATCTCCCATGTATTCTTCCGGAACGGTAACCTCAACGCGCATGATCGGCTCAAGCAGCACAGGATCCGCTTTAAGTGCGCCGGCTTTGAGAGCCATAGAACCTGCAATCTTGAACGCCATTTCCGAAGAGTCGACGTCGTGGTACGAACCGTCTACAAGTGTGACTTTGATGTCAATCAACGGATAACCTGCGAGAACACCGTTTTGCATAGCTTCCTGCACACCGGCGTCAACAGCAGGAATATATTCTTTCGGAACGACCCCACCGACGATTTTGTTCTCGAAGATGTATCCTTGTCCACGTTCGAGGGGTTCGATTTCCAACCAGACGTGACCGTATTGACCTTTACCACCGGATTGACGAACAAACTTACCTTCAATCTTCGTTTTACCTTTGATTGTTTCCTTATAAGCTACTTGCGGCTTACCCACGTTTGCATCCACTTTAAATTCGCGTTGCAAACGGTCAACGATGATTTCGAGGTGCAGTTCGCCCATACCAGCGATAATCGTCTGTCCGGTTTCTTGATCGGTCCATGTTTTGAAGGTCGGATCCTCTTCCGCAAGTTTGGCAAGAGCAATCCCCATCTTGTCTTGATCCGCCTTCGTCTTCGGCTCGATCGCGACGTTGATCACCGGTTCCGGGAATTCCATCGATTCCAGGATCACAATATTTTTCTCATCACACAGCGTATCACCGGTTGTCGTGTCTTTCAAGCCCACAGCGGCGGCGATATCGCCAGCATAAACGGTCGAAATCTCCTCGCGGTGATTCGCGTGCATTTGCAGAATACGCCCGATACGCTCACGCTTGTTCTTGGTCGAGTTAAGTACGTAAGATCCAGAGTTTAATACACCGGAATACACACGGAAGAATGCAAGCTTACCAACGTACGGGTCTGTCATGATCTTGAAAGCCAGTGCCGCAAATGGTTCATCGTCACTGGAATGACGTTCAACCTCTTCGCCATCTTCCGTAAACCCTTTGATCGCCGGTACATCGATAGGCGAAGGCAAGTACTCAACAACGGCGTCGAGCAGCGGTTGAACCCCTTTGTTCTTATAGGAAGATCCGCAGAGTACAGGAACGATCTGTACGTTACATGTTCCTTTGCGCAGTACTCGCTTGATCTCCTCAGTGGTGATTTCTTCACCCTCGAGGTACTTCATCATAAGCTCTTCATCAAGCTCAGCTACCGCTTCGACCAAATTCGTGCGATACTCTTCCGCTTTCTCTTTGAGCTCATCCGGAATCTCGGTAGCTTCGGATACTTTTCCGAGATCGTCTTTGTAAATGATCGCTTTCATCTCAACCAAGTCAACGATCCCTTGGAAGGTATCCTCTGCTCCGATTGGCAATTGAATCGGCACAGCGTTCGCCTTCAAACGATCACGCATTTGTTCAACAGCGCGATAGAAATCTGCACCGAGGATGTCCATTTTGTTCACATAAGCAATACGTGGTACGTGATATTTGTCAGCTTGACGCCATACCGTTTCGGATTGGGGCTCTACGCCACCTTTCGCACAAAATACACCAACCGCACCGTCAAGCACGCGCAACGAACGTTCAACTTCAACAGTGAAGTCCACGTGACCTGGCGTGTCGATAATATTAATGCGGTGACCCTTCCACTGAGCGGTCGTAGCGGCCGAAGTAATCGTAATCCCGCGCTCTTGCTCTTGTACCATCCAGTCCATCGTCGCTGCACCTTCGTGCACTTCCCCGATCTTATGGACGCGGCCCGTATAGAACAGAATGCGCTCCGTAGTTGTCGTTTTACCCGCATCAATATGCGCCATGATCCCGATATTTCTCGTTTTCTCTAAAGGGAACTGACGAGCCATAGAGACATCCTCCTTTCTCCGCATATCTCGCGAAGCCTACAGGGTTTGCACATTGCGCTGATCTTACCAGCGATAATGTGCAAACGCTTTGTTCGCTTCAGCCATTTTGTGGGTGTCTTCTCGTTTTTTCACGGATCCACCTGTGTTGTTAGCAGCGTCAATCAATTCGTTCGCGAGCTTTTCAACCATCGATTTCTCGCTGCGCAAACGCGAATAGTTGACGATCCAACGAATGCCGAGCGTTACGCGACGTTCCGGACGAACTTCCACCGGAACTTGATAGTTTGCGCCCCCCACGCGACGCGCCTTAACTTCCAATACAGGCATCACGTTTTTGAGAGCCGCTTCAAACACTTCCATCGGTTCTTTTCCGGTTTTTTCGCGAATGAGATCAAACGCATCGTAAACGATCCGTTGCGCGATCCCTTTCTTTCCGTCGTACATCACTTTGTTGATCAGCCGTGTAACCATTTTGCTGCCATAAACCGGATCCGGCATGACATCACGGCGCGGTACAGGACCTTTTCGCGGCATTCCATTTCCCTCCCTTCGCAATCAGCTCACAGTTTTATTTCTTATCCTTCGGACGCTTCGCACCATATTTCGAGCGACCTTGCATACGATCTTTCACACCTGCAGTGTCGAGTGCACCACGAACGATATGATAACGTACCCCCGGAAGGTCTTTCACACGTCCTCCGCGAACGAGTACCACGGAGTGCTCTTGAAGATTGTGGCCGATACCCGGGATATATGCGGTAACCTCAATTCCATTCGACAAACGAACGCGCGCATATTTACGAAGCGCGGAGTTCGGCTTCTTCGGTGTCATCGTACCCACACGAGTGCAAACACCACGTTTTTGCGGAGAAGGAAGATCGGTTTGTTCCTTCGCAAAACTATTGTAGCCTTTTTGCAGCGCCGGTGCGGTCGATTTCTTTTCAATCGATTTGCGACCTTTGCGCACAAGCTGGTTAATCGTCGGCATAACTACACCTCCTTCGATTTTCAAGTCCACAGAGCCAGGCGGTTCATTCATCGACAAACGAAAAAGGCCAAACGCCTTATTCTTCGATGATTGCCGCCGCCGCAGCACCAACTGCAATCCCACACGCCTTGCCGAGTTCTTTCATCGACTCGACCCAGACAAGTGGTATATTCCTTTGTTTACTTAGCCCTTCAATATTTGAAACGAGGCGTCGTTCAGCATCTTTAGCAACATACACTTCTTTGGCTGTCGCTTGCTCTAGGGCCTTTGTGGTTTGATTCGTACCGATCGCAAGTTTCTTTGCACGTTTGATACGATCATACGGCATGATGACCTACCCCCTTGAGCACGATGAGACGAACCATTGGGCACACTAAATGATTTTAGCAGTACAATCTTTGCATGTCAACAAAGCTTTTTAGCAAAATCAAAAAAAGTTCACCAGCATTGATTGTTAAACATGTGTACGTGAAAGTGTGCGTTCCGGCGCTACACCCGCCGAAACGCACTTCGAATCACGCTTGGACAGCAGGAATTTCAAACTGTTTCCACTTCAATGCTCTTTTCCACATGCGCCTGCACTTCTCCCGCTGGCTCTTCCACTTTCTGTTCTTGCTCTGATTCCGTTTCAAGTCGGATATTGCGATATCTTGACATCCCTGTACCCGCAGGCACGAGTTTACCGATAATCACGTTTTCCTTGAGCCCCAGCAAGCGGTCAACCTTCCCTTTGATCGCCGCATCTGTCAGCACGCGCGTCGTTTCCTGGAAGGAAGCTGCCGACAGGAACGAGTCGGTTTCGAGAGAAGCCTTCGTGATACCGAGCAAAGCGGGTCTTGCTACAGCAGGCTCTTTATCCTCCATAAACGCTTTCTGGTTCGCTTCTTCGTAATCGTGGATATCCACGTACGTACCCGGCAGCAAATCGGTATCTCCTGGATCCACGATCCGCACCTTGCGCAACATCTGCCGCACCATGACTTCGATATGCTTATCGTCAATTTCCACACCTTGTAAGCGGTAAACGCGTTGCACTTCACGCAAGATATACTTCTGCACGCCGCGCATGCCTTTCACTTTCAGCATATCTTTCGGGTCGACAGAGCCTTCGGTGAGTTCGTCTCCTGGTTCTACCTTCTGGCCAACAGCCACGCGAATACGAGAGCCGTAAGGCACGGAATATACTTTGACTTCCGCTTCACCAGTCACTTCAATTTCACGTTTGTCTTTTGCTTCACGGATGTCGGTGATTTCACCATGAATCTCCGTAATGATTGCTTGACCTTTCGGATTGCGCGCTTCAAACAATTCTTGAATCCGCGGCAAACCTTGGGTGATATCATCACCCGCCACACCGCCGGTGTGGAACGTACGCATCGTCAATTGTGTACCCGGTTCTCCGATCGATTGTGCGGCAATGATACCGACAGCCTCACCGATCTCCACCATTCTGCCGGTAGCAAGATTGCGTCCGTAGCATCTTACGCAGACACCGTGACGAGTGCGACACGTCAATACGGAACGGATGGTTACAGACGTAATGCCTGCATCCACAATCTTGTTCGCCTTCTCTTCATCGATCAATTCATTCTTCTCAACGATCACTTCACCTGTTTCCGGATGAACGATTCGTTGGAAAGACACACGTCCATTGATACGGTCGAACAGATCTTCGATCACTTCGCGGCCATCGCGAATCTCTTCCACATTGATCCCTTTGTCAGTCCCGCAATCAATCGCACGGACAATCACATCTTGCGCCACATCCACGAGACGTCTCGTAAGGTAGCCGGAGTCTGCCGTACGCAGCGCTGTATCCGCCAAACCTTTGCGGGCACCGTGTGTGGAAATAAAGTATTCAAGAACGCTGAGCCCCTCGCGGAAGTTAGATTTGATCGGCAGCTCGATGATGCGACCTGACGGGTTCGCCATCAACCCACGCATACCCGCAAGCTGCGTAATCTGCGAAACGTTACCGCGCGCTCCAGAGTGGGCCATCATATAAATCGGATTCACGCGATCGAGCGATCCCATGAGAACCTCTGTAATCTTATCTTTCGCTTGGCTCCAGATCGATACGACACGGTCATAACGTTCGTCATCCGTGATCAAACCGCGTCGATACTGCTTGGTAACGGTTTTGACCTTCTCTTCCGCTTCCTCAAGAATGTCATATTTCTGTTGCGGGACTTTAATATCGGCAACGGAAATGGTAATCCCTGCTTTTGTCGAGTATTTGAACCCGAGTTCCTTGATCTTGTCAAGGATCTCTGACGTCTTCGTTGTGCCGTAACGTCTGAAAATCTCAGCAATCAAGATCCCCAATGTCTTCTTGATGACCGCTTCCTGGATCGGCAACTCTTTGACTTTCTGACGCACATCGACGCCTTTCTCGAAGATAAAATACTCGTCCGGAATCCCTTTCAAGATATTCACGGGCTTCGAGCTGTTAATATACGGAAAATCACTCGGGAAAATCTCGTTGAAGATGATTTTCCCCACGGTTGTAATCAAAAGCGCCTGTTCCTGTTCCGGAGTGAACGATGTTTTACCGAGAACCTTCGCAGGAATGACAATCCGCGTATGCAATCCGATCTGCCCTTCACTGTACGCGGCAATGGCTTCTTCAGGGGTTGCGAATACTCGCCCTTCTCCCTGTTGACCCGGACGGTCAAATGTCAAATAATACGATCCCAACACCATATCCTGTGTCGGAGTCACAACAGGTTTTCCGTCTTTCGGGTTGAGGATATTTTGCGCCGCAAGCATTAACAAGCGAGCTTCCGCTTGCGCTTCCGCCGAGAGCGGAACGTGCACAGCCATTTGGTCACCGTCGAAGTCTGCGTTGTATGCGGTACACACAAGCGGGTGCAATTTGATTGCACGACCTTCAACCAGAATCGGTTCAAACGCCTGAATACCCAAACGGTGAAGGGTAGGTGCACGGTTTAACAGAACAGGGTGTTCCTTGATCACTTCCTCAAGGACATCCCAGACTTCCGGCGACACGCGTTCCACCTTACGTTTTGCCGACTTGATGTTATGCGCCAGGTTCTTCGCCACCAGCTCTTTCATGACAAACGGCTTGAACAACTCCAGCGCCATCTCTTTAGGCAAACCGCACTGATACATCCTCAAGTTCGGACCGACCACAATCACGGAACGCCCTGAGTAGTCCACGCGTTTCCCAAGAAGGTTTTGACGGAAACGCCCCTGTTTCCCTTTAAGCATATGGGAGAGTGACTTCAGAGGACGGTTGCCCGGACCCGTTACAGGACGACCGCGACGACCGTTGTCGATCAACGCGTCAACCGCCTCTTGCAACATGCGTTTTTCGTTTTGAACGATGATATCTGGAGCTCCCAGATCCAAAAGACGCTTCAAGCGATTGTTCCGGTTAATCACACGCCGGTACAGGTCATTCAAGTCGGAAGTCGCGAAGCGCCCGCCATCCAGTTGAACCATCGGTCGAAGCTCAGGCGGAATGACCGGAAGGACATCGAGAATCATCCAGGATGGATGGTTGCCGGAAGAACGAAACGCTTCGAGAACTTCCAGGCGTTTGACGGCACGGTTGCGCCGTTGACCTTGTGCCGTCTTCAGTTCCTCTTTCAGCATTTCGACTTCTTTATCCAAGTCGATCTCCAACAAAAGCTTCTTGATCGCTTCCGCTCCCATTCCCGCCTGGAACGAGTAGCCGTATTTTTCACGATAGGCACGGTACTCTTTCTCCGAAAGCAATTGTTTCTTCTCGAGCGGCGTGTCACCTGGATCGGTGACAACGTAAGCAGCAAAATAGATCACTTCCTCCAGAGAACGAGGAGACATGTCAAGGACGAGACCCATTCGGCTGGGGATTCCTTTAAAATACCAGATATGTGAAACGGGTGCGGCTAATTCGATATGCCCCATGCGTTCACGTCGTACTTTTGCCCTTGTAACCTCCACGCCGCAGCGATCACAGACAACCCCTTTGTAACGAACACGTTTGTACTTACCGCAATGACACTCCCAGTCACGCGTTGGACCAAAAATCTTCTCGCAAAAGAGCCCTTCTTTTTCGGGCTTCAGTGTTCGATAGTTGATCGTTTCCGGCTTTTTCACTTCCCCGTGGGACCATGAGCGTATCTTTTCGGGAGAAGCCAACCCGATTTTCATAAACTCAAAATTGTTGACGTCCAGCATAGGGCCTACCTCCCTAATCGTTACTTTCAGCGACTTCGTTAGTTTCCAAGTTGAGATTCAACTTTTCGCTCGAATCGTCATCATCATCGCTTTCACGCATGATAATCTCTTGCTCGTCTTCTGAAAGTATCTTTACGTCCATACCCAAGGATTGGAGTTCCTTGATCAAGACTTTGAACGATTCAGGAACACCAGGTTCCGGGACGTTTTCACCTTTGACAATCGCTTCGTATGTTTTCACGCGGCCGACCACATCGTCCGATTTGACGGTGAGAATTTCTTGTAGAGTATAAGCGGCACCATAAGCTTCGAGAGCCCAAACCTCCATCTCCCCGAAACGCTGTCCACCAAATTGCGCCTTACCTCCCAATGGCTGCTGTGTGACAAGGGAGTAAGGTCCAGTGGAACGGGCATGGATCTTATCATCGACAAGATGGTGCAGCTTTAACATGTACATGACACCGACGGTCACCCGGTTTTCAAACGGTTCCCCTGTCCGTCCGTCATAAAGTACCGTTTTACCATCCCGCGGAAGGCCGGCTTCTTCCAACGTATTGAACACGTCGTCTTCTCTAGCCCCGTCAAACACCGGTGTTGCCACATGAATACCGAGCGCTCTCGCCGCCATACCCAAGTGGACTTCCAATACCTGACCGATGTTCATCCGCGACGGGACACCCAACGGATTCAATACGACTTGAACCGGAGTTCCGTCAGGCAGGAACGGCATATCTTCTTCCGGCATGATGCGCGCAACGACACCTTTGTTTCCGTGACGTCCTGCCATCTTGTCACCTTCGGAAATCTTGCGTTTCTGCGCGATATAAACGCGAACCAATTGATTCACGCCCGGCGGGAGTTCATCGCCATTTTCACGGGTGAACACTTTCACATCGACGACGATACCAGCACCTCCATGAGGCACACGCAAAGAAGTGTCTCTCACTTCACGCGCTTTCTCCCCAAAAATCGCATGGAGCAACCGTTCTTCGGCCGTCAATTCCGTGACGCCTTTAGGCGTAACTTTCCCCACCAGAATATCACCAGCTTCAATCTCGGCGCCGATGCGTACGATTCCACGTTCATCCAGATTCTTCAGCGCGTCTTCACCCACATTCGGAATATCCCGTGTGATTTCTTCCGGTCCCAGTTTGGTGTCACGCGCTTCCGATTCATACTCCTCGATATGGATCGATGTGTACACATCTTCTTTCACCAATTTCTCCGACAGCAAAATGGCGTCCTCGTAGTTGTAACCTTCCCATGTCATGAAAGCGACAAGGACATTTTTGCCGATCGCCAGTTCTCCGTTGTCAACCGCAGGACCATCCGCCAAGATGTCACCTTTTTTCACGATGTCTCCTTTTCTAACAGCGGGCCGTTGGTTGATACATGTTCCCTGGTTGGAACGCGCGAATTTTAAAAGTCTATATTTATGCAAATTGCCAGTGATCAGTTTCCCGTCTACTTCTTTTTGTTCGCGCACCCAAATCTCTGAAGCGTCCACTCGTTCAACCACGCCATCGTGCTTGGAAACTACGCATGAACCGGAATCTTTCGCCGCTTTATGTTCCATACCCGTTCCTACAAAAGGAGCCTGCGGAACTAAAAGAGGAACCGCTTGGCGTTGCATGTTCGAACCCATCAGCGCACGGTTCGCGTCGTCGTTCTCCAAAAACGGGATCAGTGCCGTCGCCACGGAAACCACCTGTTTCGGCGAAACGTCTACGTAATCAACCCGGTTTTTCGGAAGAACCACCGTTTCCGAGTTGTAACGTACGATCACGGTATCATCAACGAACGAACCATCTTCGGCGATTTTCACGTTCGCTTGGGCAATCACGTAATTATCTTCTTCATCCGCCGTGAGATAATGGATCTCATTCGTCACTTTGCCCGTTTCCGGATCCACACGGCGATATGGCGTCTCAATAAAGCCGTACTCATTGACCCTCGCATAAGTGGATAGCGAGTTGATCAATCCGATGTTCGGACCTTCCGGCGTTTCGATCGGACACATGCGACCGTAGTGCGAGTAGTGAACGTCGCGCACTTCGAATCCCGCGCGCTCGCGTGTCAAACCGCCAGGTCCCAATGCTGACAGACGGCGTTTGTGTGTCAACTCAGCCAGCGGATTCGTCTGATCCATGAATTGCGAAAGCTGGGAGGAACCGAAAAACTCCTTGATGGCTGCGATCACCGGACGGATGTTTATCAACGCTTGAGGGGTGATCGCGTTCGCATCCTGAATCGACATCCGTTCGCGGACAACGCGCTCCATACGCGAAAGACCGATACGGAACTGGTTTTGCAATAACTCTCCGACCGAACGCAAGCGGCGATTACCGAGGTGATCGATATCATCCGTCGAACCTACACCATATAATAAATTAATAAAGTAAGAGATCGACGCTAAGATATCAGCAGGCGTAATATGTTTGACATTCTTGTCGATGTTGCCGTTGCCAATGACTTTGATCACCTTGCTGTCGTCGTAAGGAGAGAAGATCTTGATCTCTTGTACACGGATCTGCTCCTCTTCCACGACTCCAGAAGCCGCACGGTACTCCACATAATTCACCGACTCTTCCAAAGTCGGCAAAATCTTATCCAAAACACGGCGATCAAGGACTGTACCTGCTTCCGCAAGTATCTCCCCTGTACGCGGATCAACGAGCGTTTCGGCCAAACGCTGGTTCAAAAGTCGATTCTTGATATGTAGTTTTTTATTGATCTTATAGCGTCCTACACTTGCCAGGTCGTAACGTTTCGGATCGAAGAAGCGGGAATATAGCAGGTTACGTGCGTTTTCCAGTGTCGGAGGTTCCCCCGGGCGCAAACGCTCGTAAATCTCGATCAGCGCTTTTTCTGTTGAATCCGTGTTGTCTTTGTCAAGTGTATTGCGCAAATATTCATCTTCACCCAAGACATTTAAAATCTCGGCGTCAGTCGAAAAACCTAACGCACGCAATAGCACCGTCACAGGTATTTTACGGGTGCGGTCGATGCGTACATAAATGACATCTTTCGCATCCGTTTCGAATTCCAGCCAAGCTCCGCGATTGGGAATGACGGTCGCCGTAAATGTTTTCTTGCCATTCTTGTCTGTTTTTGTATTGAAATACACACTAGGTGAACGAACGAGCTGACTCACGATCACTCGTTCCGCTCCGTTGATAACGAACGTACCGGATTCTGTCATCAACGGGAAATCCCCCATGAAAACTTCCTGTTCTTTGACCTCACCCGTTTCACGGTTAATCAGACGAACTTTCACGCGCAAAGGTGCCGCATATGTAACATCACGTTCCTTGCTTTCTTCCACCGAATACTTCGGTTCCCCCAGGCTGTAATCGATGAATTCCAGCACCAGATTCCCCGTGAAATCCGTAATCGGCGAAATATCTTGGAACATTTCCTTAAGCCCTTCATCCAAGAACCACTGGTATGACTTCTGCTGGATTTCAATCAGGTTAGGCAGTTCCAGAACTTCTTGAATACGCGCGTAAGTTCTGCGTTGACGCTTACCGTACTGAACGAGATTTCCCTGCACTTCGGTCACCCCTCATGCCTATTGATCGCCTAGTGTCTAAAAATAAAAAATGGGTCTTGTACAAAGATCCACATTTTTGTAAAGTAAATTCATAGCCTAGCACATGAGCGAAAAAGAAAACACGTATGTAAATGAAACGACAAAAAACCAATCATATTTATTCGGCATTTTATGATAATATCATAAATGGACGCAATTGTCAAAGATACTTATGAAAAATATTTGCTGGGATGTTTTGCCCGCAAGATATGATATCCCGCACTCCGCGCCACATCTTCCACCGTCATGAACAAGCTCTCCAGTTTCTTTTTGGCGGAAGGTGCACCTTGCTTCTTCTGAATCACAATCCACAGCTCGCCCTCTTTTCTCAGATGATCAACCGCTTCCTCAAAGATCTTATGTACGACACGTTTCCCTGCCCGAATCGGCGGGTTTGTCAGAATGCGGTCAAACGTTTCGGAACCCACGGACGTATAGAGATCACTCACCATTGCTTCTGCATTCGTCACTCCGTTTTGCCGAATATTTCGTTTGGCGAGGGAGACCGCGCGCTCATTTACATCCAGCATCAAAACGTGCCCTTCCCGCGCAAGCTTGGCCGCAGCGATCCCGATCGGACCATACCCACATCCCACATCGAGAACCGCCGCATCGACTGGGATCTCCATAGTCTCGATCAGAAGTCTGGATCCGTAATCGATACCGCTTTTTGAGAAGACGCCCGCATCCGTCCAGAACGAAAAATGCATATCGCGGATCGTCACTTGAATAAGGCGCTCATCATGCTTCGTGGCGGGGCGATTCGAATAATAATGATCGGTCATGGAAGTCCCTCCACTTCTCATCATTTCCAAATGATAACACGAATATAAACAGACGATGAGGAAAAAAAGACTCTTGTGGGTTCACAAGAGTCTTTTTCAAAACGACGCAATAGCGCGCGATTACTTGATTTCGACAGAAGCACCTGCTTCTTCGAGTTTTGCTTTGATGCTTTCCGCTTCTTCCTTGGAAACTTTTTCTTTGATCGGTTTCGGAGTGTTGTCCACGATTTCTTTTGCTTCTTTCAGGCCGAGACCCGTGATTTCGCGCACAACTTTGATTACGTTGATCTTGGAAGCGCCAGCACTTGCGAGGATTACGTCAAATTCTGTTTGCTCGTTAGCAGCAGCTTCACCGCCAGCAGCACCACCAGCTACAACAACAGGAGCAGCGGCAGTTACGCCGAATTCCTCTTCGATCGCTTTAACGAGTTCGTTCAGTTCAAGAACGCTCATGCCTTTAATCGCTTCAATGATTTGCTCTTTGGACATATGGATATACCTCCCTGATTTTCGTTTCGCAAATTAGAAATAGAACGTGCTCTAAGTAATCAAGCGAGACTCAAGCGCACTTACGCTTGCTGCTCTTTTTGCTCAGCGATCTGCTTAACCGCATAAGCGAAATTGCGCATAGGCGCTTGAAGAACGCTGAGGAACATGGAGATGAGACCTTCGCGGCTCGGCAGGTTCGCCAGTTGTTTCACCTCATCAAGGCCAACAACACGTCCTTCGACGATACCCGCTTTGATCTCAAGTTCTTTGTGCTCTTTCGCAAAATCATTCAAAATCTTTGCCGGAGCAACGATATCCTCATACGAGAATGCGATCGCTGTCGGACCGGTCAGATATTCATTGATGCCTTCAAACTCTGTTCCTTCGGTAGCACGGCGCGTCAACGTGTTTTTCAACACTTTGAACTCAACGCCCGCTTCGCGAAGCTTCTTGCGAAGCTCTGTCATATCAGCTACAGTCAGCCCGCGATAGTCGGTTACGATCGTGGACTTCGATTCACGCAGCTTCTGAGCGATCTCAGCTACCAATTGAACCTTCTCTTCACGGATACTCATCCTAACACCTCCCATACGACTAACTTGCATGAAAAAAGCCCCCGCAGACACGCGAAGGCTGAGACGTTCCACTCGATCTATAGCGATTCGAAAAGTAACGATCCATGTTACTCACGATCGATCAGGAGACTCTCGAACCTCGGTAGGCGATGATTAAGTGCTCAAGCACACCTACTGTCTGCGGTTCTGCGTATTCATTTATCGCACGCTTGAAATCTTACCACGTAGTTAAACGTGATGTCAAAGCGAAATTACTTGTTTTCAGGAGCTAATTTCTGCAAGTTCACTTTAATGCCAGGTCCCATAGTGGAGCTCAAGGTCACATTGCGGACATACTGGCCTTTTGCCGCTGCAGGCTTCGCTTTGATCAAAGCGTCGATCAATGTGTGGAAGTTCTCCAACAACTTCTGTGTATCAAAGGAAACCTTACCGATCGGCGCATGAATATTACCCGCTTTGTCCACGCGGTATTCGATCTTACCGGCTTTGATTTCTTCAACCGCTTTTTTTACATCGAAAGTAACGGTACCGGTTTTCGGGTTCGGCATAAGCCCTTTCGGACCCAATACGCGACCAAGTTTACCGACGGAAGCCATCATGTCAGGGGTCGCCACAACCACATCAAAGTCGAACCAACCTTGATTGATCTTGTTGATGAGATCTTCATCACCGACATAATCCGCACCTGCGGCTTCCGCTTCCTTCGCTTTTTCACCTTTTGCGAATACGAGTACGCGTGCTACCTTACCTGTGCCATGAGGCAACACAACAGCGCCGCGAACTTGCTGATCCGCTTTCTTCGGATCAACCCCGAGACGAACAGCTACTTCAACCGTTTCGTCAAATTTCGCTTTTGCTGTTTTCTTGACAAGGTCAAGAGCTTCAGCG
This sequence comes from Collibacillus ludicampi, assembly GCF_023705585.1. NCBI lineage: Bacteria > Bacillati > Bacillota > Bacilli > Caryophanales > Alicyclobacillaceae > Collibacillus > Collibacillus ludicampi. Next base: position 1,683,711 of record NZ_BOQE01000001.1, on the reverse strand, counting down.
GGATCATAAACCGCATCTTTATCAATTAACTTGATTGACTCAAGGTATTTTTTCGCCTTGGTTGCCACTTCATTTCCTCCTCATTGTGGTATTTACGGTGAATACCTCCCACTTGTTAGAGGTTGTTCAAAAAGTCGTCCTTTTTGAACACACTCTATAAAGGGTTGGCAGTACGCCAACCCACATCAAAAGCGCAAATCATCCATCAATCAACGACGACGATACCCATGGAACGCGCGGTACCTTCAACCATACGCATCGCAGCTTCAACGCTGGCCGCGTTCAGGTCAGGCATTTTCAGTTCCGCGATTTCGCGCACTTTATCACGTTTGATGGTCGCCACTTTCTTCTTGTTCGGTTCACCAGAACCGGACTCGATGCCCGCCGCTTTCTTCAACAAGACAGCAGCCGGTGGAGTCTTCGTTTCGAAAGTAAAGGAACGATCTTCATAAACGTAAATGACAACAGGTATGATCATGCCCGCTTGGTCAGCCGTGCGAGCGTTAAATTCCTTACAGAAACCCATGATATTAACCTGCGCTTGACCGAGGGCCGGACCAACCGGCGGCGCGGGGGTAGCTTTACCAGCAGGGATCTGGAGTTTAACAACCTTTACTACTTTTTTAGCCACAACGTCCACCTCCTTCTCTCACAATGTGGTATTACGGGACAATCATGCCCTCCCACAGGAAAGTGACTTCCCTACTATAAACAAAGCCTATGCCAATTATGGCTATAGACAAGACTGAAAACAACCTCAATCATTATAATTTCTCGACTTGAGAAAAATCAAGTTCGAGCGGGGTCTCTCGGCCGAACATGGAGACAAGAACCTTCAGCTTCTGCTTATCAGGGTGGATCTCCTCTATACTACCCACGAAGTTCGCAAACGGTCCTTCGACAATCCGTACCGCTTCCTTCAGCCCGAAGTCGACCTTCGGCTTCGCCTCTTCCACGCCCATCTGTTTCAAGATGGCACGCACTTCGCTAGGTAAGAGAGGAGTGGGCTTCGAACCAGCGCCGGATGATCCCACAAATCCGGTCACACCCGGGGTATTGCGCACGACATACCATGAGTCATCGGTCATGATCATCTCTACCAGGACATAACCTGGAAATGTCTTGCGCATAACGGTTTTCTTCTTCCCGTTCTTGACCTCCACTTCCTCTTCCACAGGAACGAGCACGCGGAATATTTTATCCTGCATCTCCATCGACTGAACCCTGCGTTCGAGGTTTGTCTTCACCTTGTTTTCATAGCCGGAATAGGTATGAACCACATACCAATGTTTCTCCATGTTCTCCATCGTTCGAGGGCGGTCGCCCTTCCCCCCTAAAGTGATTGGTAATGATTACCTGGTGCCACCGAGCTTGATGAGTTCGAGAAGCTTGCTGATCCCGAGATCGAATCCGAATATAATGAGAGACATCACAATGACGGTGCTTGTTGTAACCACCGTATATGAGAGTAATTCCTTTCGATTCGGCCAGCGAACACGTTTCAGCTCCCCCCACCCATCCCGGAAGAAGGATATGAGGTTTGCAACTTTACTCATCGTACCACCCCTAGTATCTCGGGGAACCCTTAGCGAGTTTCACGATGAAGAGTATGATGGTTGCAAAACTTACAGTACTTCTTCAGCTCAATGCGATCAGGATTGTTCTTCTTATTTTTCTTGGTGATATAATTGCGCTGTTTGCAATCGGTGCATGCCAAGATCACATTCACACGCATCTATGACACCTCCTAGTCAGGATGCTCTCATTCCGAGGGTTGTCCTTTACATACGAATACCTAAATAAATTTAGCACACGAGAGCTTTGATGTCAACTGCCTCTGGCGTTTCATCATAGAGCGGCATTTGAAAATTCTTGCATGACCATCCATCAAGTATAAACAAAAAGAAGCCGATCTAAACCGGCTCCTTCAAGAGCGAACGATTCTCTTCCTCTCATCAATTGACATCTCGAACTTCCAAGTAGCGTTCCAATTTCCGCTTCACACGTTGTAAAGCGTTATCGATCGACTTCACATGACGATTCAAATCAACGGCGATCTCCTGATAGGAACGCCCATCCAAATAAAGCATCAAGACTTTGCGCTCGAGATCGCTCAGGATCTCCCCCATCTTCACTTCAATGTCATCAAACTCTTCCTGATTGATGATCAACTCTTCCGGATCGGTGACGCGAGTCCCCGAAATGACATCCAACAATGTTCGATCCGAATCTTCTTCATAGATGGGCTTGTCCAATGAAACGTATGAATTCAAGGGGATGTGTTTCTGCCGGGTAGCGGTCTTGATAGCAGTTATAATCTGGCGAGTAATGCACAATTCAGCGAATGCTTTGAATGAGGCCAATTTATCGTCACGAAAATCGCGAATAGACTTGTAAAGTCCGATCATACCTTCTTGAACAATATCCTCGCGATCGGCGCCAATCAAGAAATATGAACGGGCTTTCGCGCGGACAAAATTCTTATACTTATGAATCAGATAATCCAGCGCTTCCTCGTCCCCGTTATGCACTGCCTCGACTAGGTCCTCATCGGACATCGCATCAAGATCATATACTTGACTTGTTGTCGCGTTGCTTACCAATGCTCATCCCTCCGAACCTAGGCGATAGGTCACCAATATAACCGTATTATACATGATGTTTTCTTCAAGGGTCAATAAGCCTCAACGTGCTAATCCTTCTTACGGCGCCATTTTTCCAGGATCAAAGCGACATCGGGCGCCAGCACGTCACTGACGGTCGTTCGTTTAGACTGCTGGTTTTTCGTTTTATCCCGTATCTTTTCTTGAATCGCCTTCTCCGCTTCCTTCACCAACACCTGCAATTCGTTCGCCGATATACGCAAAGCACCCCCGCCAAATGTGACTTGCTGCTCCGTATAATCGGATGTAGCTACATATATGCGCGCTTTCTTCTTTTCCGCTTCATAGACCAGCCGCTCGATCATCTCGTCGGCTGTTTCATTTTGATTGGTGTAAATGACGCGCACCCCGCCGATCTTCTCCGAAGTGCCCAGGCTGCCCGTTTGGTGCGCGTCGAAAACAACGATCACCTCTCTGCCGGTGAACGCTTTGTATTCTTTCAGGATGTCAATCAGCCGTTCGCGTGCCAGTTCCAGGTTTTCTTTCTTCAGTTCTACAAGCGCACTCCATGCCCCTATAATGTTATACCCGTCGACGATCAAAACTTCTTTCATCATCCGCGCCGTTTCGTTTCATCATCTACCCGGAGTATTCCCGCGCTGCCGAAGAATTTCATAAAGCAAGATCCCCGTAGCAACGCTCGCATTCAATGATTGAACAGAGCCTACCATCGGTAGACGCACTAGAAAATCGCAGCGTTTCTTGACCACTTCTCCAAGCCCCTTGCCTTCGTTACCGATCACGACCGCAAGCGGGATATTCAAGTCTGCTTGCGTATACAGCTGAGGCGCATCGACATCGGTTCCTACGACCCAGAATCCTGCTTTCTTCAAAGTTTCGAGGGCTTGTCCGATATTGCCGACACGCGCCACCGGCATATGTTCAATCGCTCCTGCTGAAGCTTTCGCCACAGTCGCTGTCAAGGGAACGGCCCGGCGTTTGGGAATCACCACTCCGTGCGCTCCAGCTCCTTCTGCCGTGCGCAAAATGGAGCCAAAGTTGTATGGATCCTCGATTTCATCGAGAATCACAAGCAATCCCGGACGCTCCGACCGTGACGCCCGTTCAATGAGCGTCGCCAGTTCTACATATTCTTTGGCCGCCAAGTAGGCGATGATCCCCTGATGGTTGCGGCTTTGGGCGATCGTCTCCAGCTTCGCCCGCGGAACGCGTTGTATGACGATGCCCCGCTCTCGCGCGACCGCCAGGATTTCCGCCGCCGAACCTTTGTCGGCACCTTCCGCTACGAGGATTTTGTTGATCTCCCTTCCCGCTTTCAACGCCTCGAGAACGGGGTGGCGCCCTTCGAGCTGTTCGGGATTTTCTTCAACAGCTCCTTGCTCCAATTCCAAAAAACGTTTCCCGTTATCCCGTTCTTTGTTCGAATGCCGCGCACCGCGAACATGACCGCGCGAAGCCGCATGTCTCGTCTCTCTATTTTGACTGATTGATCTTGTCCTCATGCTGGTCCATTCCTCTCTTTTGATAACCGTTCATCAAGCCAAGCGATCGAACGCTCAGCCAACTCCAAAATCCGTTCATGACGGTTTTTAAGATAGAGATATCCCAATAAACTCTCGAATCCCGTAGCCATGCGATACTCAGAAATATCTGCGTTTTTGGGAACGGAACCCGATTTCGCATTGCGTCCCCGGCGCATAACCGACCTTTCTTCTTCTGTCAATTCCGGTAAAAGATGATGCGCCACATCCGCCTGCGCTTTGGCTCTCACGTAGGCGGTCGCCCTTTTATGCAGGCGGTCCGGCTTCATTTCGTTTTGCGCAAGGAGGTGGCGCCTGATGATGAGATCCCATACGGTGTCGCCGATATAAGCGAGTGCCAGCCCCGGTATCTCTTCCGGTTTTTTAATTTCTTCTCCCGGCAAGGAAAAAATTTCTCCGTAGTGCGTCATTCTTTCACTTCCGCTTCCATCGTACTCCTTGGGGGGTGTCTTCTAACAGTATCCCCATTTCCGCCAATTGATCGCGAATTCGGTCAGCTCGCGTCCAGTCTTTCTTTTTGCGCGCTTCATTGCGCTCCGCGATCAAGCGCTCGATTTCTTCATCGAGTGAAACATCTTTTTTCGCAAGCGGGAAGCCCAATACATCCATGAAGGTCACGAGAAGCGAATGATAAGCCTCGACGAATGCTCGATGGGGATGCTCGGCATCCATCTTCGTATTCGCATCCCGCACGAGATCAAAAATGACGCTGATCGCATCCGCCGTATTGAAGTCATCATCCATCGCTTCTTCAAAGCGCTCCCGGTATCCTTCCACAACAACTGTATCAGGGTCGTCTGCGGTAGCGCGGTCTAACCAGTATGTGAGTTTCTCATAGCAGGTTTGAATGCGCTGCAGTCCTTGTTCCGCTTGTTGCAGCAATTCCTCGCTAAAATTAAGCGGGTTGCGGTAATGTGCGGAAAGCAGAAAGAAGCGCAACACAGATGGATCGTATTGGTTGACCAGATCCCTGACTGTCAAGAAATTTCCTGCCGATTTCGACATCTTCTCATTGCGTATATTGACAAAACCATTATGCAACCAATAACGGGCAAAGGGAGCTTCATTGGCGCCTTCCGATTGGGCGATCTCATTTTCATGATGAGGGAAAATAAGATCATGCCCGCCCGCATGGATGTCGAACGTAACACCTAAGTATTTGCGGCTCATCGCTGAACATTCGATATGCCATCCGGGACGTCCTTTTCCCCACGGAGAATCCCAAGCGATTTCCCCCGGCTTGGCAGCTTTCCAGAGAGCAAAGTCAAGCGGATTTCTTTTTTTCTCACTGACTTCGATTCGTGCACCCGATTGCAAATCTTCGATCGATTGCTTGGAAAGCTTACCGTATTCCTGAAAAGTTTCCGTCGCGTAATAGACATCCCCGTCGACGACATACGCATGCCCTTTACTGATCAATTCTTCGATCATTTTTATGATTTCATTCATGTTCTCCGTTACGCGCGGGTGGGCAGTCGCCCGTTTGACCCCTAACTTGTCCGCGTCCTCAAAGTAAGAAGCGATAAACCTGTTCGCGACTTCAAGTGGGGACATACCTGTCTCGTTGGCAGTACGGATGATCTTGTCATCCACGTCCGTGAAATTTTGTATATATTCTACGCTGAAACCGCGATATTCAAGATATCTGCGAATGGCATCAAAGACGACAAAACAACGGGCATTCCCTATATGGAAATAGTTATATACCGTTGGCCCACAGACATACATCCGGACTTTTCCAGGTTCCATGGGAATAAACTCTTCTTTTCGGCGTGTCATTGTGTTGTAAAGCTGAATCGCCATCGGGCGACCTCCTCGCTTGCATATTTCTCTGTATACGACTATGTTTCCCTGCATGAGCCGTGTAACGTTTGGAGAATTCATATGCTAAAAAGCCGCCTCCCCAATCGGAGACGGCACTACGTTACAAAAGTTTCTTCAGTCGGTTGAGCACTTTTTCTTTGCCTAAAAGGAAGAGGGAAGAATTCAGGTCAGGCCCGTGCACTTGTCCCGTCGCGGCGACACGCACGGTCATAAAAAGCGGACGGCCTTTGTATCCAGTCTCTTTTTGCACTTGTTTCAAAGCGGTTTTGATCGCTTCGATGCTCCATGTTTCCACATTCTCTAACTGTGCCACAAAAGCCGACAAGACAATGGGAACCTGTTCTTCTTGCAAAACGTCTGCCGCTTCCCCTTTGTATTCAATCTCATCGGCGAAAAACATGGATGCCAGTTTCGGCAGTTCCGAAACGCAAGTCATTTGCTCTTTGAAAAGGGAAACGAGCAGTGTGACCCACTCTCTGTCAAACGTTTCCCCAATAAAGCCAGCCTGTTGCAAATAGGGTATGCTCATCTCCACAATTCGTTCCAAATCGGCCTCTTTGATATAGTGCCCATTCATCCATTGCAGTTTCTGTGTATCAAAAATCGCGCCCGACTTATTCACGCGATCGAGAGAGAAAAGCTGAATCAACTCTTCTTTCGAGAAGATCTCTTGCTCCCCGCCCGGAGACCATCCCAAAAGCGCAAGGAAGTTCACGATCGCTTCCGGCAAATACCCAAGTTCGCGATATTGGGATACAAACTGGATAATCGATTCATCCCGTTTGGAAAGTTTCTTGCCATCTTCGTTTAATATCAAGGAAAGGTGCGCGAATTCAGGGATTTCCCAGCCGAATGCCTGATAGACCAACACTTGTCGCGGCGTGTTGGAAAGGTGCTCTTCCCCGCGGACAACCAACGTGATATCCATGAGATGATCATCGATAACCACCTGGAAGTTGTATGTGGGAATGCCATCCGATTTAACGATCACGAAATCGCCAATGCCGTCCGATTCAAATTGCACTTCACCGCGAATGTGATCGCGGATGGTGATGATTTGTCCTTCAGGCACACGGAAGCGGATCGTCTTCTTCCGACCTTCTAGCTCAAACGCTTGTTTCTGTTCTTCCGTCAGATGACGGCATCTGCCCATATAACGCGGCATTTGCCCTTTCGCCAACAATTCTTCTCTTTCACGTTCCAGTTCTTCTTCCGTACAATAACAATAATAGGCCTTGTTTTCCTTCAGGAGTTGATCTACATACTGTTTGTAGATCGGCAAACGTTCCATGCAACGGTATGGGGCATGCGGGCCACCGATGTCTTCTCCTTCATCCCAATCGATGCCTAACCAGCGCAACTCGTCATAAAATTTTCCGGCAGCCCCTTCCACGTTGCGCGCTTGATCCGTATCTTCAATACGCAGAATAAACTGACCGCCCATTTTGCGGGCATACAGGTAGTTGAACAAAGCGGTTCTTGCCCCGCCGATATGTAAATGTCCCGTCGGACTTGGTGCATAACGTAAACGAACAGACACGTCACATGTCTCCTTTCTCAACCTGACGTTTAGTATATCATATTTTGACAAGCAACACGACAGCCTGTGCTGCAATCCCTTCTTCCCGACCGGTAAAACCGAGCTTTTCTGTCGTCGTCGCTTTCACATTGATCTGTTCCAGGTCGGCCTCCAGTTCGCGTGCGAGTACACCTCTCATTTCATCAATGTAAGGGCGGAGTTTCGGTTTCTGGGCAATGACTGTACAATCGAGATTTCCTAATCGATAGCCCTTCTCTTTCACCATGGTCCAAACTTGCGCCAGTAAATGAACGGAGTTGGCGCCGCTAAACCGTTCATCCGTATCCGGAAAATGGTACCCGATATCGCCCAAAGCCAAGGCGCCGAGCAAGGCATCCGTCACTGCATGGAGCAATACATCCGCGTCCGAATGACCTAAGAGTCCTCTGTCATGCGGGATCGTGACACCACCGATGATCAAGGGCCTTCCTTCTGCAAATGCATGAACATCAAAGCCGGTTCCGATGCGAAACATCATTTTACCCCCTCTAAAATCTGTGCTTATCGCTTTGTAATCGATCGTGGAACGACATTCACCTCTGTGCAGTCAAACGATACAAACCACCTGAAAGTTACACGCACTCAAGTGATCTTTCAGCTCCAGACCTCACCCTGCAGTATTTCGCCCAAAACTTCATTTGCGGCAGAGGGCGATCAAAGAGATCTATGAGTCATCGAATCAACTCTGCAAAAACGCTTCGGCAATGACCAAGTCTTCCGGGGTTGTGATTTTAATGTTACGGTATGACCCCGGAATAATGGCAACAGGTTTCCCCAACCATTCGATCAAACTGGCATCATCAGTCACCTGAACTCCCTCTGCCAATGCTTGATGATGAGCCTCTCGCAACAGCGAGGGATGAAAAGCTTGCGGAGTTTGTATAGCAAAGAGCTTGTGCCGTGGCAATGTGCGTACCACCGTACCGTTCTCCACTTCTTTGATCGTATCCTTGACTGGAGTTCCCAGCGTCGCGGCACCCGTCTGCCACGCTGCTTCGATCACATTCCTTACCTCTTCGGCATTGACGAAAGGTCTTGCCGCGTCGTGCACGAGCAGAACGTCCGTATCTTCCGAGATGGCGGCAAGGCCGCATCGCACAGAATCTTGTCTTTCCGCACCGCCCGAAACGAGTTGAAATGATCCGTACATATGCTTACGGATCAACTCTTCTGCATAGGTTCTATCTTCCCCTGCCGTGACCACCACGAATCGTTCGATCAGGTCACATGTTTGTAATGCCCGGAGAGTATGTATGAGTAAAGGAACCCCTTGTAAACGTATATAAGGTTTCTTTGTTTCGCTTCTCATGCGCGAACCTGATCCTGCAGCCACAACGATCGCTTCTACTCGCACGTTCTTCCTCCTCCAACGTTACATGCATGCAAAAGGCCGGGCGCCCGTGTCCCGACCTCTTGATCTGTTTCTATTATAAAGCTTGTGCTTTTTCCAACAGTTTCGGTTTGGCAAAGATCATGCGCCCCGCAGAGGTTTGCAACACACTGGTCACGAGCACTTCAAGCCGTGAACCAATAAACTCTCTGCCACCCTCAACCACGATCATGGTGCCGTCGTCGAGATAACCGACACCTTGACCGAATTCCTTGCCGTCTTTAATCACTTGAACGATGATCTCTTCCCCCGGAAGCACCACCGGTTTGACCGCGTTGGCTAAATCGTTGATATTCAATACAGGAACGCCTTGCAATTCACAAACCTTGTTCAAGTTAAAATCGTTTGTGACGACCTTCCCCGAAATCTGTTTTGCGAGACGAACCAATTTGCTGTCGACCTCTTGAATTTCCTCAAAGTCGATCTCCAAGACCTGAACGCGCACACTTTTTTGTTCTTTGCGTATTTTGTTCAGAATATCGAGTCCTCTTCTTCCGCGATTGCGCTTTAACACATCGGAAGAATCCGCGATATGCTGCAGTTCCTCCAGAACGAAAGAGGGGATCACAAGCGTACCGTCCAAGAATCCGGTTTCCACAATATCAGCAATGCGGCCATCGATGATCACGCTGGTATCAAGAATCTTGGCATCATTGATTTTCGCCTTCTCTTTTCCTTTCTCCCTGTTGACGAACTTCAAAGAGAACAAACCGACCAACTCTTCACGTTTCGTGAAACAGATGCGGAAACCAAGATAGGCGAGAAACACGCTCGCAAAGATCTGCACCACCGGTCCCACTACGGGAATCATGCCAATCGCAGGTGCCAATAAATATGCCACTATAAGTCCAACAATCAAACCGATCACACCAGCGAAAACATCCTGAAGTGGTGTTTTCAAGATCTTCTCTTCGAACCAGCGTATCAGCGAAACACTATAATCTGCCATCCATGAAGTAGCGAAGAAAAACAAGATTCCTCCAAGTGCCGCGCCAAAAATCGAATTGGAAAATGGCGATTGTTTCAATTGTATCCATGCAAACAAACTTGGTGCAAATTTATAACCCAGTACGATGCCGATTACAGCAAAAAAGATATGAATGATCCGTTTCAGCACATCGTCACCTCCTAATATACAATTATAGACAAGAAACCTGGAAGAGAAACGTATATATACAGATTGTCACGAACTTTTAATATAAGGAATAAGTGTGAAAGAAAGACAACCCAAAGTGGGTTGTCTTTCCTGTCACTTCGCGATCGATTCATATGGGTCTTCTAGCTGATCCCGTTGTTTTCTGCGTTTTTTCCTAACGTTTTTTTTTAGTCCGTAAAGCGCATAGAGCGCCAACGGCAAGAACACCAAACGGGACGCTTCATTCGGATATACTTTGAAAACAAAGATCACAAAAGCAAGAATAACGGGAACGACGATAAACGCCGATTTCGGTATCCCGACTTTCTTGAAATTGGGATATTTAATATTGGAGATCATCAAGTATGCAAGACCAACCATGGCAAGCGGCAAGACCAATTCAGGCTTTGGGATCAGATTGTTATACAAAGCCATCGTCGCCAACGCGCCGCCCGCTGCAGTGATAGGCAAACCTACAAAATAGTTCGTTGTGCCCGTCATTACATTAAATCGGGCCAATCGAAGAGCCCCACAGATCGGAAATAGTGCCGTAATCACCATCCCGACCCACCCCAAGCTCGAAAGGATGACCCCATACATGATAAAAGCGGGAGCCACTCCGAAAGAGATGACGTCAGACAGCGAATCCAACTCTTTCCCGAAGTCACTTTGCGCATTCAACATGCGCGCCACCCGCCCATCGAGCCCGTCGAGCAACATACCGATGATCACAACCAGTGCCGCATACGTTTGACGTCCTTGAAACGCAAGAATGATAGATATGATGCCGAGAAACAGGTTTCCCAGAGTGAACACACTGGGTAATGCCCGAGCAATCATGTAGTTACCTCCCTGTAATGAGAGCAATTGAATTCGTATATCACGTCATATATCTCTATATAATAATTCATATTATATATGTCTGTCAATCAAAGCCTGTTCTTGCAAGCGCCTGAGGCCTTCCTTAATCGCACGTGCCCGCACTTCACCGATTCCTTCTACATCATCCAATTGCTCGATCGAGGCTCTGAGAATACGGGGTAATGTCTGAAACGTTCCTACAAGGTTTTCGATCACCGGCTGGGGCAAACGGGGGATTTTGCTCAATATACGATACCCGCGCGGCGGGGCGATTTCTTCAGTGATATTCACATTTCCCGTGTATCCAAGCACGCGTACCAACGTCAAACTTTCCAGCAGTTCTTCGGAAGTAAGACTGTGCAAATGTGTCAAGATCTGATGCGGTGTCGTTTCTGACATATCCTTGCAATAGTCTTTTACGAGCAAATAGGCTTCCTCATCCACCTTGGACACCAATTCTTCCAATTGCATGGAAATGAGGCGTCCCTCGGTTCCCAACTCTGTAATATATCTTCGAATTTCCGATTTTATGCGCAAAACCATTTCAATTCGTTGAATCACCATGGCGACCTCATGTAAAGTCACCATTTCTTCAAATTCGAGTGCACTTAAATTCGTCAAAGCCTGATCGAGCACAGACTTATATTTCTCCAACGTATTAATCGCTTGGTTTGCCTTTGTTAAAATCACTCCGATATCTTTCAATGTATAACGGAAGTTCGACTGGTACAAAGTAATGACGTCGCGGCGTTGTGAAATGCAGACCACAAGATGTCCCGTCTGCCGCGCCACCCGTTCCGCGGTACGATGGCGAGTTCCCGTCTCAAAGGAAGGAATGGAAGGATCCGGATTCAATTGAGTATTCGCATAAAGGATCCGCTTCCCGTCTTCACTCAAGATGATGGCTCCATCCATTTTCGCCAATTCGTATAAGGCGGCGGCCGTAAACTCACAGTTGATCGAAAAACCGCCGTCTACAATCTCCATGACCTGAGGGGAATTCCCGATGACGATCAAAGCCCCCGTTTTCGCCCGCAAAACATTCTCTAATCCTTCGCGCAAAGCGGTTCCAGGTGCGATGAAACGCAAAATCTTATTGATCATGTTTTCTTTCTTTAAATCTTCCCGCATGCAACATCACCCCCCTAGCGCTACTTGCAATACTTCTTGTACCGTTTCCACTCCAATGACCTGAATTCCTTCTGGTATCGACCATCCGCGAGCATTTTTCATGGGAATAATACAGCGAGAGAATCCCAATTTCTTCGCTTCCCTCACTCGCTGTTCAATTCTTGAAACTCCCCTCACTTCACCAGTTAGCCCTATTTCTCCTATATATACGTCCTGCGGGGGGATTGCTTGCTCTTTATAACTCGAAGCGATGGCCAAAGCCACCCCCATATCCACAGCCGGTTCATCGAGACGGACGCCTCCCGCCACATTGACAAACGCATCATAAGATGACAAATATAAACCCAGCCTCTTCTCCAAAACAGCCATCAACATGGAAATCCGATTATGATCAATCCCGGTGGCCGTCCTGCGCGGGTTTCCGAAGACCGTTTGACTGACAAGCGCCTGCACCTCCACAAGTACAGGACGTGACCCTTCCATCGACGCGACAACAGCCGAACCCGCTACTCCCTGTGGTCGTTCGGCCAAGAAAAGTTCCGATGGATTGGTGACTTCTGCCAATCCTCCTTCCCGCATCTCGAAGATTCCCATTTCATTCGTCGAACCAAACCGATTTTTGACTGCCCGCAAGATCCGATACGTGTGATGGCGCTCCCCTTCAAAATACAGGACCGCATCCACCATATGTTCGAGCATGCGCGGACCGGCAATCATCCCTTCTTTCGTTACGTGGCCGACAATAAACGTCGCGATGTTCAGCGTTTTCGCGATCCGTAACAAGTAAGCGGTACATTCACGCACTTGGCTGACAGAACCTGGAGCGGATCCTAGAGTAGGACGATACACCGTTTGAATGGAATCGATGATGAGAAAATGAGGCACCACTCGTTTCATCAGCTCTTCCAATCGTTCCAGATCCGTCTCCGGCAAGATATAGATGTTTTTGGACAACGTTCCGAGGCGATCGGCACGCAACTTGATCTGTTTCGCCGATTCCTCGCCGGATACATACAAAACAGTCAGACCCTGCTCCGCGATCGCATGGGAAACTTGTAATAGCAACGTGGATTTTCCGATTCCCGGATCACCGCCTACAAGCACCAACGAACCGGGGACGATTCCTCCACCGAGAACCCTGTCAAACTCCGCCATGTGCGTTTTGACACGCGGTTCGAGAGTCGTATCTATATCTGCAATCCCTTCCACTCGGGCCGCTTCCGTATGGGGAACATGCGGCTGCGAATGGCTCGTGGACGAAATCACTTCTTCAGTCATGCGGTTCCAAGACCCGCAACCCGGACATTTTCCCATCCATTTCGGGCTTTCATACCCACATTCTTGGCATACGAATTTTGATTTATACTTCGCCATATCGGTCCCCTTTATAATAGAAAACCTGAAATACCCTTTTTACTATATACCATATGAATCCATGAAAAAAAGACCCTCTTACTGAAAGAGGGCCGAATTTTCCACTTTTTTCTCAAGATGTCATTTCCGCTTCAGGCACGTTTTGCTTGACTTGCAATTTTCCAACCTCGACATCGATATACACGCGATCCCCGCGCTTAATCGTTCCCGCGAGCAACGCCTCGGATAACTGGTCTTCGATATGACGCTGGATCGCCCGTTTGAGCGGACGCGCGCCATATTGCGGGTCGAATCCTTCTTTCGCGAGAAACGCTTTCGCTTCATGACTGAGGACGAAATGAATATCTTGCTCTTTCAAACGTTTCCGCAAGTCTTCAGACATCAGATCCACGATCTGTTTGATATGCTCTTCTGCCAGCGAATGGAACACGATCACTTCATCAATCCGGTTGAGAAATTCGGGACGGAATTGTTTCTTCAACTCATCCATGACTTTGTCTTTCATGTTGGTATATTCAGCTTCTCGATTGACCGTAAATCCGAGTGCTCCGCCTTTTTTGATCGTTTGCGCCCCTACGTTCGAAGTCATGATAATGACCGTATTTCGGAAATCGACCGTGCGTCCTTTTCCGTCTGTCAAACGCCCGTCATCCAAGACTTGCAATAAAATATTAAAGACTTCCGGATGTGCCTTCTCAATCTCATCAAGCAAGACCACCGAATAAGGCTTGCGGCGAACTTTCTCCGTCAATTGCCCCCCTTCTTCATAGCCGACATATCCGGGAGGTGCACCGATTAGCCGCGCGGTCGTATGTCTTTCCGTATATTCGGACATGTCCACGCGGATCATTGCATTCTCATCACCAAAAAGGGCTTCTGCAAGCGCTCTTGCCAACTCGGTTTTCCCTACGCCTGTGGGTCCAAGGAAGATGAACGATCCGATCGGGCGTTTCGGGTCTTTTAATCCTGCACGCGCGCGGCGAATGGCCCTCGCTACCGCGCGAACTGCTTCTTCCTGTCCGATCACGCGCTGATGCAAAATCTCTTCCATCTTGAGCAGCCGTTCTGACTCTTCTTCCGCCAATTTTTTCACTGGAATACCCGTCCATTGTGAAACGATATCGGCGATATCTTCTTCCGTCACCACAGAGTCTTTTTTCATTTGTTTTTGTTGCCACTCCATCTTGCGCGATTCGAGCTCTTCACGCAGTTTTTGCTCTTTATCTCGCAAACTTGCCGCTTTTTCGAACTCCTGGCTTTGTACGGCCGCCTCTTTTTCCGAACGGACTTCCTCCAGTTTCTCTTCCAGATCTTTCAAATTTGGCGGTTGTGTATGTGTGCGCAATCGTACCCGGGATGCTGCCTCATCCACAAGATCGATCGCCTTGTCTGGAAGGAAGCGGTCAGTAATATAGCGGTCGGATAGACGCACAGCTGCTTCCAGAGCGGAATCTGTGATTTTCACACGATGATGCGCTTCATAACGATCACGCAATCCATGCAGGATCTGGATCGCCTCATCCACGGAAGGCTCATCGACCATGATCGGTTGGAAGCGGCGTTCCAATGCGGCGTCTTTTTCGATATGTTTACGGTATTCGTCCAACGTTGTCGCACCGATACATTGCAGTTCTCCTCGGGCTAATGCCGGTTTCAGGATGTTGGAAGCGTCGATGGCCCCTTCCGCCCCACCGGCACCGATCAATGTGTGCAGCTCATCAATGAAGAGAATGATATTACCCGCTTGGCGAATTTCATCCATGATTTTTTTCAAGCGATCCTCGAATTCACCGCGATATTTTGTACCAGCGACAACCGTTCCCATATCGAGAACCATCACGCGTTTGTTTCGCAGTGTTTCCGGAATCTCATTATCAACGATCCTTTGAGCCAATCCTTCGGCAATGGCTGTCTTACCCACCCCAGGTTCACCGATCAAGACAGGGTTGTTTTTGGTACGGCGGGACAAGACTTGAATGACGCGTTCAATTTCTTTCGAACGGCCGATGACCGGATCCAACTTACGGTCTTTCGCCATTTGCGTTAAGTCACGAGCAAGCGAATCGAGTGTCGGCGTGTTGGCCGCCTGCTGGGAATCCTGGTGAACGTCACTGCCGTCACCTCCCAAGAGTTGCAACACTTGTTGACGCGCCTTGTTGAGAGAGACTCCCAGATTGGCCAGTACGCGTGCAGCCACTCCCTCCCCTTCGCGGATCAAACCAAGGAGGATATGCTCGGTTCCTACATAGTTGTGACCGAGCTTGCGCGCTTCATCAATGGAAAGTTCGATCACTTTCTTTGCGCGCGGTGTATAGGCCATGACTGAAGTTGTCCCTTGACCGCGTCCAATGATCTTTTCCACTTCTTTTTGTATTTTTTCACTGGAGAGATCAAGGCTCATCAATGCTTTCGCTGCGATACCACCGCCTTCGCGCACGAGGCCTAGCAGAATATGTTCTGTTCCCACACCGTTATGTCCCAAACGGCTGGCTTCTTCCTGAGCAAGTGCAAGCACTTTCTGTGCACGTTCTGTGAAACGGCCAAACATCATAAGTTCCACCTCCGTTTAGACTGCAAATCTTGATTTTATAAAAAAGGCTTCATCGTTTCTGGTTCTCCTAATCTGTATCCGTTAATTAAGAAAGCCTTTTTTGACGACCGAAAAAATATCAATGATCAGATCTGTGAATCATCCATACGCAAACGCTCACGAATGATGCTCGCCCGCCGCCAATCCCTTTCCCCGGGCGCCAACTCTTGGCCGGCGTATTTTTGTAAGAATGCAGGTCTAGTCATGACCATCAATTCTTTGAGTATTCTTGAAGAAACACCTTTGATGATTCCCAGATCGATACCCAGGCGCACATCCGACAGGCGTTGCATTGTTTCTTTCGAGTCAATCCGCCGGGCATACGATAAAATCCCGAAAGAGCGGCAAATGCGATCCTCTAATTGTTCACGGTTGTCTCGCATCAGTTGTCTGCGCGCTTGCCTTTCATGTTCGATGATCTGTTTGGCGACCACTTGCAGATTCCCGAGAATCTCAGACTCCGACTGTCCGAGTGTCAATTGATTGGAGATTTGAAAGAGATTGCCTACCGCTTCGCTTCCTTCACCGTAAATGCCGCGAACGACGAGTCCCACCTGGGAGATGGCCTGTAAAATACGGTGGATCTGGTTGGTAATCACAAGCCCCGGCAAATGCATCATCACAGAGGCGCGAATCCCGGTTCCCACATTCGTGGGGCAGGCGGTCAAATAACCACGTTTTTCATCAAAGGCATAGTTGAGAGTCAGTTCCAATGCATCATCGAGTTGATTTGCCAATTGCCAGGCAGAAGAGATCTCCAGGCCAGGAACGATGCATTGCAGACGGATATGGTCTTCCTCGTTGATCATGATGGAAACCGCTTCATCGTCTCGCAAAACAACCGCACCATGACGGACTTCTTCTGCCAGATTCGGGGAGATTAAGTGTTTTTCAACCAGCACGTTGCGCTCAAGTTCCGTTAAATTCTTGCAACGCAACAGTTCAAAATTTCCCAACTTACGAAATGCCGGTTGTTGGATCGCGCGCTGCACGTCTTCGATGATCGCTTCCGCCTGGCTATCTGTTGCCAGAAGCGGAAAAGGATATTTGGCAAGGTTGCGTGCTACGCGGATCCGGGTGGAAATCACGATATCCGACTCTGGGCCGTCGTCCCGCATCCACTTCGAAGTCGCATTCTTGAGAAAGTCACTCACCGACATGGGCGATTCCTCCTCATCCCTGTTCTATCTCATTCTCAAGCGCACGTATTCGATCGCGCAACAGTGCCGCTTCTTCAAATTGTTCCAACTGCACTTTCTGTTGCAATTGCTGGCGAAGTTCATGCAATTCTTTGCGTTTTTTGATTATGCCGCCGGAACGCTCGGGCACCTTGCCCGTATGTGTCGTACTGCCGTGAATCCGACGCAAGAGAGGATCGAGGCGCGAGGAAAATGATTGATAACAGTCTGCACAGCCAAAACGACCGACTTGACTGAACTGAGCGTACGTCATGCCACAGGTTTCACAACGCATTTGTTGAGCAGGTGCCGGCACTCCGGAAGGATCAAAATTCAACAAGCCGGAGAGAAGATTATTCAGAGAAAAACCTCCACTTGTCTGCCCCATCATAAGATCCCCTTTTTCACGGGCACAATGCTCACACAGGTGAAATTCGCTTTTCTCTCCGTTGATGATTTTCGTGAAATGGACAGTAGCGGTACGTTGCTTGCATTCCTGGCAGATCATGCGTCTCACTTCCTTCTTTATGCTCATAAAATGGACATCAACATGGCCGCTAAAATCCTGGCACGCAATGCGTCCCGTTCCGGGTAGGAGACCAGTAATACATCCCTTTGAATGGCCGCTTGGATCATACGCATTTCTCTCAAGGAAATCATACCATCGTCATATAATCGGTGAATGAGTCCTTCCGCTTCACGCTGAGAGATGTGTGCGCCAAACATGTTCAAAACCGTTTGGCGCAAAGGACTTCCTTCATTCAGTTTTATTTTCTTTATCCGTATATATCCCCCTCCACCCCGTTTGGACTCGACCAGATATCCTTTTTCCAGGGTGAAGCGGGTACTGATTACATAGTTGATCTGTGACGGAACACAACCGAATAGTTCGGCCAATTCGGAACGTTGGATTTCGATCGTTCCGCTCTGACTCGCCTGAAGGCTTTTTTTCAAATACTGTTCAATGATATCGGAGATGTTACGTGTCATAAGGTCCCTCCGCTCATTGACTTTGACTAACCTTGACCTTTGTCTTTATTATAATCCGCTTATCAGAATTATGCTATCAATTTATATTCTCTTTTTCGCCGTCTAGCTCACATTTTTGTACTTCAATATCACTTGTCACACTCAATCATTATTTTTCTCACTTTTTCTGAATTATACACATACCAATTTCCGCAATTGCGTAAAGTCGTGTATGATCTCATCGGCACCCTCCAATTCGTTTTCACGTGCGAAACCAAAGTCACAACCGATGACATAGAGTCCGTTGGCTTTTCCAGCTTTCACATCCGATCGGCGGTCCCCTACCATGACCGCAAGGCTGCTTCCGTCGTATGCGAGCAATTTGGCAACAAGCTCTTCTTTGCGCGCGGTTTTGTATTCACCGGCTGAATAGATACGCGTGAAGAAACTGTCGATCTTCATCGCTTGTGCAACCCCTTTTACGTAGCGTTCCCCACCATTTGAAGCGATATAAAGACGTATCCCCCGGCTTTTCAGATAAGACAATGTCTCCGGGACTTGCGGATACAGTTCACCGTACCCCTTCTCCAGATGGGCAAGCTCTTCTTCCAGCAATATCTCGTCAGCAATCGCTCTCTCTGCATCGTTTGCGTCAGGTAAAAGCGCCTTCCATAAGTCGGCCGTCGTCAATCCAAAGACGGACGTAATCTGCTCATTCGTCGGATATGTATTCCAGATCCCTTTTGCATGAAGCCGTTCATATGTACGTCGAAAGGCAGGTATCGCCAGTTTTTCAGTTTGGAATAATGTTCCGTCTAAATCAAAGATCATCGTGGTCATGTTGCTGAAGTTCATTCTGATCCTCCTTATCTATGATATATGGCTCATTACTTGGTTCACTTTGAAAATACTTTTCACGTTTCCGGTCATCCACAAATCTTCCGCTCAGCGGCAACGTTTTGTTGTATCTTCCGGAGAACCCTTTTTCTCGTTATATTGTTGACTTCTTGAGGGAAAACCAAGTATAACATTGATATGAAATTACGGAATGTCCGATTATTTATAATCAGCCAAGCGGACGGTAGGGAAAGGAAGACAAGCACATATGTCTGCTAACAAATATGAAGAAATTGCTCAAGCAGCCATTCGGTTGTTTCAACAAAAAGGGTATCATGCAACGTCCGTGCAAGATATCGCGGACGAAGTAGGATTGCAAAAAGGAAGTCTCTATCATTACATTTCCAGCAAAGAAGAATTGCTGATGAAAATCGCGCATCAGTCGATCAGCGGTTTTAACCGCCGTCTCGAAAAGATTATCGATATGGAGGTCAATCATAGGGAAAAATTGTTCATGGCAGTCCAGACGCATATCACTGTGGTGGCTGCCAATATGCAAATGACCACCGTTTTGCTGCGGGAAGCTTTTTCGTTAGCCGAACCTCACGCTACCATTATCCAAGAGTTGACGGATCGCTATTTGGATCTGTGGACACGGATCATCGATGAAGGAATCGCTGCCGGTGAATTCAAACCCGGCAACAGTCGTCTGAAGGCGCTCGCCATTCTCGGTGCATGCAATTGGTTGTATCGATGGTATGAAACGGACGGTCCCCTGTCTGCTGATGAGATCTCGAAAGTCTTCGCGGATATCTTCTTGGATGGTGTGGCTTACCACAAGCCGGGGGGATCCATTCCACCTTCGTGATGTCTTGTCCGAATCGAACATGTCTTCAAGCCGGGCCGTGGCATTTGCTTCACGGCCTTTTTCTATGAAGTGAAGGTCGTCTTTGAGGCATACGCTTGGCGTTCATGCTCCGTGGAGGTCGTCTCGCTTGAAATATGTTTAGTAGTTGCGAGACGACCTCCAAAGTCGCTGTTTCACGCCAAGCATATGCCCGCCGCAAAGCGATACGATCCACCCAAAAGTCACTCCACTGCTTGTGGCAAACTGAATCCTCTCTTCCTGTACAAGACACTTTTCATCCTCTGATGGCGTCGGCATGGGCCGCTATTAATAAATTCTGAAAGAAAAAGGTTCTTCCTGCCAAAGGAAGAACCTTTTTTGTAATGCCTAGCAGCGACCTACTCTCCCGGGGGGCTCCCGCCCCAAGTACCATTGGCGCTGGAGAGCTTAACTTCCGTGTTCGGGATGGGAACGGGTGTGTCCTCTCCGCCATTGCCACTAGACAGAAATTTTCGGTTATGACTCCTCGAGTAGGATATTGCTAAGTTATCGAGGAAGGAATGGTGACGCGTACGGGATTCGAACCCGTGAATGCCGCCTTGAAAGGGCGGTGAGTTAAGCCACTTCTCCAACGCGCCACGCGCATGTGAGGGGATTCCCTCATAACTGAAAGCGAATGCGACCGTGCATGGGATTTAGGTTAAGCCCTCGACCGATTAGTACGGGTCAGCTCAACACCTCGCGGTGCTTACACCTCCCGCCTATCCACCCTGTCATCTTCAGGGGGTCTTACCTCGTTGACCGAGTGGGAAGTCTTATCTTGAGGGGGGCTTCGCGCTTAGATGCTTTCAGCGCTTATCCCGGCCCGACATAGCTACTCAGCGATGCGGTTGGCACCACAACTGAGACACCAGCGGTCGGTTCATCCCGGTCCTCTCGTACTAAGGACAACTCCTCTCAAACTTCCTGCGCCCGTGGCAGATAGGGACCGAACTGTCTCACGACGTTCTGAACCCAGCTCGCGTACCGCTTTAATGGGCGAACAGCCCAACCCTTGGGACCAACTACAGCCCCAGGATGCGATGAGCCGACATCGAGGTGCCAAACCTCCCCGTCGATGTGGACTCTTGGGGGAGATAAGCCTGTTATCCCCAGGGTAGCTTTTATCCGTTGAGCGACGGCCCTTCCACTTGGAACCGCCGGATCACTAAGCCCGACTTTCGTCCCTGCTCGACCTGTATGTCTCGCAGTCAAGCTCCCTTATGCCTTTGCACTCGAAGCGCGATTTCCAACCGCGCTGAGGGAACCCTTGGGCGCCTCCGTTACCTTTTAGGAGGCGACCGCCCCAGTCAAACTGCCCGCCTGACATTGTCCCTTGCCCGGATGACGGGCACAGGTTAGAAGATCAGTACCTCAAGGGTGGTATCCCAACGGCGGCTCCACCAAGGCTGGCGCCCTGATTTCCAAGCCTCCCACCTATCCTGTACATGAGATACCCATCTTCCATATCAAGCTACAGTCAAGCTCCATGGGGTCTTTCCGTCTAGCCACGGGTAACCTGCATCTTCACAGGTATTACAATTTCACCGGATCTCTCGTCGAGACAGCGCCCAAGTCGTTACGCCATTCGTGCGGGTCGGAACTTACCCGACAAGGAATTTCGCTACCTTAGGACCGTTATAGTTACGGCCGCCGTTTACTGGGGCTTCGGTTCAGAGCTTCGCTTTCGCTAACCCTTCCCCTTAACCTTCCAGCACCGGGCAGGCGTCAGCCCCTATACGTCGCCTTACGGCTTAGCAGAGACCTGTGTTTTTGCTAAACAGTCGCTTGGGCCTTTTCACTGCGGCTCCCTCGGGCTCATCACCCTACCGGAGCGCCCCTTCTCCCGAAGTTACGGGGCCATTTTGCCGAGTTCCTTAACGAGAGTTCTTCCGAGCACCTTAGGATTCTCTCCTCGCCTACCTGTGTCGGTTTGCGGTACGGGCACCAGCAGCCTCGCTAGAAGCTTTTCTTGGCAGCGTGAAATCAGGGACTTCGCTACTTGAATTCGCTCGGCGTCACAGCTCAGCCTTACCGAGAGACGGATTTGCCTGCCTCTCAGCCTCGCTGCTTGCACGGACATCCAATCGTCCGCTCACCCTATCCTTCTGCGTCACTCCATCGCTCAAACGGCTGCATGGTGGTACAGGAATTTCCACCTGTTGTCCATCGCCTACGCCTTTCGGCCTCGGCTTAGGTCCCGACTAACCCTGGGCGGACGAGCCTTCCCCAGGAACCCTTAGGCTTTCGGTGGACAGGATTCTCACCTGTCTTTTCGCTACTTATACCGGCATTCTCACTTCTTGCCGCTCCACCAGTCCTCACGGTCTGACTTCACCGCAACAAGAACGCTCCCCTACCACGGATCGTTCATCACCCTAGACTCATGGCCACCCGCGGTTTGAGCGGGCGATTTTGGCGAATGCTTTTGAATGGATCCTTGCGGAAAGCATTCGCAGAAAATGTCTCATTCACCATGACGTCCACGGTGATGAACGATCCATCCATAGCTTCGGTATCCGGTTTGAGCCCCGTTACATTTTCCGCGCAGCGTCACTCGACCAGTGAGCTATTACGCACTCTTTAAATGGTGGCTGCTTCTAAGCCAACATCCTGGTTGTCTGTGCACCGCCACATCGTTTCCCACTTAACCGGAATTTGGGGACCTTAGCTGATGGTCTGGGCTGTTTCCCTTTTGACCACGGATCTTAGCACTCGTAGTCTGACTGCCGGAGACCGAGATCATGGCATTCGGAGTTTGACTGAGTTCGGTAACCCGCGAAGGCCCCTAGCCCAATCAGTGCTCTACCTCCATGTCTCTGCTCCGACGCTAGCCCTAAAGCTATTTCGGGGAGAACCAGCTATCTCCGAGTTCGATTGGAATTTCACCGCTATCCCCACGTCATCCCCGCATTTTTCAACATGCGTGGGTTCGGACCTCCATGCGGCTTTACCCGCACTTCATCCTGCACAGGGATAGATCACACGGTTTCGGGTCTACGACTGCGTACTCAAGCCCTCTTCAGACTCGCTTTCGCTGCGGCTCCGGCTTCCCGCCTTAACCTCGCACGCAATCGTAACTCGCCGGTTCATTCTACAAAAGGCACGCCGTCAGGCATAAACGCCCTCCGACTGATTGTAGGCACACGGTTTCAGGTTCTCTTTCACTCCGCTCCCGCGGTGCTTTTCACCTTTCCCTCACGGTACTGGTTCACTATCGGTCGCCAGGTTGTATTTAGCCTTAGGAGGTGGTCCTCCCGGATTCCCACGGGATTCCTCGTGTCCCGCGGTACTCGGGGTCCGTCTCGGAGTCCTCTTCGTTTCAGATACGGGACTGTCACCCTCTCTGGTCGGCCGTTCCAAACCGTTCTCTTACGAAAAGGATTGGTAACTCCACGTGAGACGCCCCACGACCCCGCCTGTGCAAGCACAGGCGGTTTAGGCTCTTCCCCGTTCGCTCGCCACTACTGAGGGAATCACTGTTGTTTTCTTTTCCTCAGGGTACTAAGATGTTTCAGTTCCCCTGGTGTACCTTCTCACTGCCTATGGATTCAGCAGTGGATACCCCGCCATTACGCGAGGTGGGTTGCCCCATTCGGAAATCCCCGGATCAAAGCCTGCTTACGGCTCCCCGAGGCGTATCGGCGTTAGCCCCGTCCTTCATCGGCACCTGGCGCCAAGGCATCCTCCGTGCGCCCTTCGTAGCTTAACCTACAAAGGTTGTTCAAAAAGTCGGTGGATCCGCCTTTTTGAACTTGCTCTGTTTGATGCAGTACCTTGGCATAAGCCAAAGTTGATGTCGCATTCGCTATCCAGTTATCAAGGAACCTTGAGGAATTCGCTCCCTCAAAACTGAGCCGTGCAGAAGAAGAGCATCTTTTACATCCTTAGAAAGGAGGTGATCCAGCCGCACCTTCCGATACGGCTACCTTGTTACGACTTCACCCCAGTCATCGGCCCCACCTTAGGCGGCTGGCTCCCATAAGGGTTACCCCACCGACTTCGGGTGTTGCCAACTCCCATGGTGTGACGGGCGGTGTGTACAAGGCCCGGGAACGTATTCACCGCGGCATGCTGATCCGCGATTACTAGCAATTCCAGCTTCATGCAGGCGAGTTGCAGCCTGCAATCCGAACTACGAACGGTTTTCAGGGTTCGGCTCCACCTCGCGGTTTCGCATCCCGTTGTACCGCCCATTGTAGCACGTGTGTAGCCCAGGACATAAGGGGCATGATGATTTGACGTCATCCCCGCCTTCCTCCGACTTGTCGTCGGCAGTCTGTTGTGAGTGCCCAACTGAATGCTGGCAACACAACACAAGGGTTGCGCTCGTTGCGGGACTTAACCCAACATCTCACGACACGAGCTGACGACAACCATGCACCACCTGTCACCGCTGCCCCGAAGGGAAGGTCTGTCTCCAGACCGGTCAGCGGGATGTCAAGCCCTGGTAAGGTTCTTCGCGTTGCTTCGAATTAAACCACATGCTCCACTGCTTGTGCGGGCCCCCGTCAATTCCTTTGAGTTTCAGTCTTGCGACCGTACTCCCCAGGCGGAGTGCTTCATGCGTTAGCTTCGGCACTCATGGGTATGAGCCCACGAACACCTAGCACTCATCGTTTACGGCGTGGACTACCAGGGTATCTAATCCTGTTTGCTCCCCACGCTTTCGCGCCTCAACGTCAGGAATCGGCCAGCAAGGCGCCTTCGCCACAGGTGTTCCTCCACATCTCTACGCATTTCACCGCTACACGTGGAATTCCCCTTGCCTCTCCGACCCTCAAGCTCTCCCGTATCCAAGGCCGTCCCGGGGTTGAGCCCCGGGTTTTCACCCCGGACGCAGAAAGCCGTCTGCGCGCGCTTTACGCCCAGTGAATCCGGACAACGCTTGCCCCCTACGTATTACCGCGGCTGCTGGCACGTAGTTAGCCGGGGCTTCCTCCTCCGGTACCGTCAGGATAGGAGCATTGCCTCACCTATCGGTTCGTCCCGGAAGACAGAGTTTTACAATCCGAAGACCTTCATCACTCACGCGGCGTTGCTCCGTCAGGCTTGCGCCCATTGCGGAAGATTCCCTACTGCTGCCTCCCGTAGGAGTCTGGGCCGTGTCTCAGTCCCAGTGTGGCCGGTCACCCTCTCAGGTCGGCTACGCATCGTCGCCTTGGTGAGCCGTTACCTCACCAACTAGCTAATGCGCCGCGGGCCCATCTGGCAGTGACGCCGTGAAGCGCCTTTCCCTCCTCACGGATGCCCGTGAAGAGCGTATCGGGTATTAGCACTCGTTTCCAAGCGTTATCCCCGTCTGCCAGGCAGGTTGCCCACGTGTTACTCACCCGTCCGCCGCTGACTTTGAGGAGCAAGCTCCTCTCCATCCGCGCGACTTGCATGTATTAGGCACGCCGCCAGCGTTCGTCCTGAGCCAGGATCAAACTCTCGAAGAAAAGTATCGCTCTGCGCCTCGCGAGCGAGGCTTCTTGCAGAGCCCATGTATCGTTCAATCGTGGCTCTCTTCTGCACGATTCAGTTTTCAAAGAGCGACCGTCGCAACAGCGACTTTTCCAATATACCATCCTGCAGTCTATTTTGCAAGTGGTAATTTATGCTTCGTAAATCATTTGCCTCTCTTCGCGGCAACTTTTACATTCTAACATGATGGTCCTCTCCATCCAACGAAGGAATGAACCCGTTTCGAAACAAATTCACACAATCTAATGAGCCAAAAAACAGTAATGCAATTTTACTTCATTATTCATCTATTCTCGCGCATTATCGAGGCGCGAACGCAAAGCCATACGTCCGCCAATACTTTTTCAAAGTAGTCCCTCATGCCGCTTCAGCGGCACAACAACGAATAAAGAGTTTCTTGTGTGGAAAGAGAAGTCTAATGCTGTCTCAAGCAACGGAGTGGCTTTTGGCTGGGCGTTATGCTTTGCGTGAGACAGCGACTTTGGAGGTTGTCTCGCGACATTTGATCATATTCCGTGCGAGACAACCTCCACGGAGCGCGAACGCAAAGCATACGCCCAGCCAAACGACACATTTTCAAAGTCGCCTAAAATTCCATTTACTTGACTTCACGCATCAAAGGGAATAAGAGTACATCACGAATCGATGGTTGGTCAGTGAGCAACATCACCAGGCGATCGATTCCGATCCCCAATCCGCCGGTCGGAGGCATTCCATACATCAAAGCATTGATGAAATCTTCATCCATTTCATGTGCCTCATCATTGCCCGCAGCCCGTTCTTCCAATTGCTTTTCGAAACGTTCACGCTGATCAATCGGATCGTTCAGCTCGGAGAAAGCATTCGCATGCTCACGACCGACGATAAACAACTCGAAGCGATCGGTAAAACGCGGATCTTGTGCATTACGTTTAGCCAGTGGCGAAATCTCGATCGGATGCCCGTAAATGAATGTCGGCTGAATCAATTTTTCCTCCACGAACGTTTCGAAAAACTCATTCAAGACATGACCGAAGGTATAATGAGGCTCGACTTTCACGCCGTGTTTCTCCGCGAGAAGACGAGCCTCCTCATCTGTCATTTGCACGGAGAAATCGACGCCGGTATGCTCTTTCACAGCATCCACCATCGAAATGCGCGCCCATTTCGGTTCCAAGTTGATCTCTTGGCCTTGATAGGTGATCGTCGTTGTCCCGAGTACTTCACGGGCGATCGAAGCGATACATTCTTCTGTCAGTGTCATGATGTCTTGAAAATCGGCATACGCCCAATACAGCTCCATCATGGTAAACTCGGGATTGTGTCTTGTAGAGATCCCTTCATTGCGGAATACGCGACCGATTTCATAGACTTTTTCGAGTCCGCCGACAATCAATCTCTTTAAATGCAGTTCCAGTGCGATACGCATGTAGAGTGTCATATCAAGCGCATTGTGATGAGTGATAAAAGGTCTCGCTGCAGCCCCTCCGGCAACCGCATGCAAAGTCGGCGTTTCAACTTCGAGAAAACCGAGATGATCCAAATAACGACGCATCGCCTGTATGATTTTCGAACGCGTCACAAACGTGTTGCGTACATCCGGATTCATAATCAAATCCACGTAACGCATGCGGTAACGCATTTCAATATCGGTCAGCCCATGAAATTTTTCGGGCAGCGGATTGAGCGCTTTGGTCAATACGGTCAATTCCCTCACCTTGACCGTTGTTTCACCCGTCTTGGTTTTAAACACAGTGCCCTTGACACCGATAATATCGCCGATTTCGAGTAAATTGAAAGTTTCAAACGCTTCTTCACCAACCGTATCTTTACGCACGTAAATCTGCACACGACCTGTCAAATCCTGAATATGGGCGAAAGCGGCTTTCCCTTGGTTGCGCAATAACATGATGCGTCCAGCTATCGTAACCTCAATCGTTTCGTTCTCAAGGTCTTCTTTGGTTTTGTCCTGCCCATATGTAATGACATCTTTCGCCGTGTGCGTACGTTCAAACTTCTCCCCAAATGGGTTGACTCCCCGTTCTTTCAATTGCTCCAGCTTGTGCAAACGAACCCTTTGCACTTCACTGAGTTCTTCCTTTTCGTTTACGAGTTGTTCCTGTTCCCGCATGAACATTCTCCCCTAATTCATGATTTCTAGAACTTCATACCGGATCACGCCGGTCGGTACCTGTACGTTGACTTTCGTGCCAGTCCCCTGCCCAAGCAAAGCTCGTCCAACCGGAGATTCACTTGAAATTTTACGATCCGGCGGATCCGCTTCCGCCGCACTTACAATCGTATATTCTACCACATGATCGAGCTCCAAGTCTCTTACCTTCACCCGGGTTCCGAGTGAAATACCCGCAAGTTTCACTTCGTTCATTCGCAGACGGGCATTATGCAACATGCGTTCCAATGTATCGATACGCCTTTCAAGAAAAGCCTGTTCGGTTTTCGCACTTTCGTACTCAGAATTCTCTGAGAGATCTCCATTGGAAATCGCAGTTTTAATCCGTTCCGCGATCTCACGGCGTTTCATCTTTTTCAAAAAGTGAAGTTCTTCTTCCATCTTTTGCAACGATAAGTGAATAGGCGTTTCTTTATCTTCCATCCCTAAACTCCTTTCTTCTCCCATGCGTCCCCTGATGACCGGAATCACAAGAATCTCTATGATGTGCAGAGAGCACTGTCAAACTCATATTGACAGTGCTCATTACAAACTATGAGAGGGTTCTTATCATATATTTATTGACGTATATCGATCACAAAGGCTGTTTTCACTCGTTTACTTTTTACACACCGGAGCTGGAAAGACGTTGAATATACGGTTCAAATCCCAGCTGTTCAAGCAAACGGCAATAATCTTCCGCTCGCAAATCAGCCTTCCTATTCTCCAGGGCGACGAGCAGCGCTTCCATCACATTCGTGCCAAAACTGCGACCATCAAACTGCGGCGTTGTAGTCACCAGGAGATGTGCGCCGCGAGAAGAAAGAAGAGCGATATCCTCTTGAGTAACCGTATTGGTTAAGATCACCTTGCCCGATATATTTTCGGGCAAATAGCGCCGAATAAAATGAAAATCACCGGCGATCACATCCGCTTCACGATAAAATCGTTCATATTTTGAGCGGATCATTTCTTGGTTCTTTCCCGTTGGATACAAAAAAGAGATGGGAAGCTTGGTCAAGAGCGGCGCTGTCACTTTTGCCAATCGCTCCAATGTTGAGAGCGTTCGGATGGGAATCGGTAAACCGAGCGCAAAAATCAGGTCACCGAACACAACCTCGCACCCCGCCTGAACGAGCGCTTCCGCCATACCGAATCGATCGACCGCAGATACAAGAAGAACCTTTTTCCCGCGCAGTTGGACTTCAGGATGTTCCAACAAACGCTCGACCACGATACGCTCCAATGTGTTCTTCAGTCCGCTGCCATCCAGAATCGGCGTACGTTTCGCCGCTTGAGCGATCTTCTCAGCCTCGCGAAACGTATATCGGCGCCGGTTCACATAGATATAGCGGTCGATTCCCCCCATCCCAAAGGCATCCACTTCCCCATCGAGTGAACGGATCAATTCGATGACCCGCTTACGATCTCCATCTGTGCCGATACGTTCAATCACAACCGGTTCCCCGAGAAACGTTGTCTCCACGCGATGATTCCTGCTCGACGAACCAAGACTGACACTCACAATCCGTTTCATTCTGGTGGTCTCTCCATTTGCATGATCGAATGATACATATTCATACATGTATCAATCAGTATGCACAGGAAAAATTCACACCATACTTAATGTGCCTGGCCGCAGAGTTTCAAGATAATCAAGTAGGACTTTCCTCATCTCTTCCTTCGTATTCTGTTCATTGATGCGATCACGCAATTGAGCGGAATTCGGAAGTCCTTTGCAATACCATGCGGCGTGTTTACGCATTTCCTTCACACCGATCTCTTCGCCCTTGTGTTCGCACAAAAGATCCATATGGCGCAAACATACGCGAATTCGCTCTTCCGCTGATGGCTCCGGCAACTCTTCCCCTGTCTCCATATAATGAACCACCTGCGAGAAAATCCATGGATTTCCCAATGCCCCACGGCCGATCATCACACCGTCGCATCCGGTCATCTCAAACAAGCGTACCGCATCTTGCGGGGTAACTACATCTCCGTTTCCGATAACGGGAATCGATACCGCTTCCTTTACTTGACGAATAATATCCCAATCGGCTTTACCTGTATACATCTGTTTCGCCGTACGACCATGAACCGCCACCGCGGAAGCTCCTGCCTGTTCAGCCGCCTTGGCTACTTCCACCGCGTTTACGTGATCATCATCCCAACCTTTTCGAAACTTCACGGTCACGGGCTTGTCGACCGTATTCACGACGGCCTCGATAATTTTGCCCGCGTAATCTGGATCGCGTGCGAGCGCAGCACCCGAACCGCTTTTATGAATTTTCGTGGCAGGGCATCCCATGTTAATGTCAATGATATCAGGGGATTCACCTTGAGCCATAACGGTCTCGGCGGCACGTACCATCGAATCCAAATCACACCCGACCAACTGCAAGGATACAGGATGCTCCTCAGGGAGTATACTCAACATCTTTTGCGTCTTTTTATTTCCGTGTACGATCGCCTTGTCGCTGACCATTTCCGCACATACCATACCCGCCCCCATTTCTTTGGCAAGTTTGCGGAACGGAGGGTTGCAAACACCAGCCATCGGCGCTAAAATCACATTGTTCTCCAGCGTAACGGAACCAATTCGAAGTGCCATTCTTTTCACCCCCAAACAAAAGACACAGGCAAAGATCAGCCTGTGTCATCCCTATCATCTATACGGCATTATATCACGGAGAATCCTATCGATTCAAACCTTCGTCTTCAGATCCATCATTTACTAGAATCAAGAAGATGTGTTCTCTCCCTCAACCGGTTGGCTTTCCAGCAAGTCACTCTCACTGATATCAAGAATATGATAGAGGCGTGATAAAATTTCCTGATCAGGTAAACGGGTTCCCCTCTCAATGGAGCCGACAATCGAGATCGAAACTCCAAGACGTTCCGCCAACTCGCGCTGAGTTAGACCTTTTAGTTTTCGATAGGCGCGGATTCGTCGTGCCACTGTATCATCGTACACGGAACTACACCCTCCTTTCCGCGAACGCTCTCTGTTAGCTCCTGAATGGTTTTCTTGTAAACCGGATGAATAAGAGAAGGAGCTAGATCACAAAGAGGGATCATAACAAAGGCTCGTTCACACATGCGCGGATGAGGAATCACAAGATTTTTCTCCTGGATCACTTGCGTACCGTATAGAAGGATATCGAGATCTAATGTTCTTGGTCCCCATTTGATCTCACGCGTGCGTCCATTCTCCTTTTCGATTTGCATACAGACGAACAAGAGATCCTGCGGTGAAAGCGAGGTCTGGACATGTGCCACCATATTTAAAAAATCGGGTTGTTCGGTGTATCCGACCGCTTCCGTTTCATAGAGGGGAGATAAAGCCATGACCCGGATGTGATCGTGTTGACGCAAGGCGTTGATCGCCCGCTGCATGTAGCGAATGCGATCACCAAGATTCGACCCTAATGCGAGAAAAGCTTCAACCAACGCGATCACGCTCAATTTCCACCGAAACCCCGGCAAGAATCCCCTGAATCGGCGGCATCACTTTACATACTTTTACATGCACACGCTCGGCTTGCCGGAAACCTTCCAGAATCCTTGTCGCGATGGTCTCCGCAACCGCTTCAAGCAAACGGTACCGCTCATTGGTCATGATGTCGTTAACCACTTCATATGCTTCCGCATAATTCAGAGTGGCATTCAGATCGTCCGTCCTGCCGGCTTTTTTTAGGTTTGTAAAAATGACGAGATCGACAATAAATTTCTGCCCAAGCCTGGCTTCCTCTTCCAGAACACCATGATAGGAATAAAATTCCATTCCGTGCAACGTGATCGCATCCATGAGTTGACCTCCTCGCATTACCATCTGCTTTTACGCTCTGAACCGTACAATGGCGTCACTCATGCGGGCAACGCGAACCATCTCGCGCACATCATGAACCCGAACGATATCGGCGCCCCCTGCAATCCCCAAAGCCACGGTTGCTGCCGTCCCTTCCACTCGCTCCGTTACGGGAAGATTGAGCGTTAAACCGATAACCGACTTGCGTGAAGTCCCCAGTAGAAGAGGATAGCCTAACTCGCGAAAATGACGGAGATCGCGCAAGACCCATAGATTTTGCTCATAGGTTTTGCCGAATCCCACACCCGGGTCGATGATGATACGCTCATCCGGAATTCCGGCGGCTTTAGCCAAACGGACACATTCCATCGTTTCCCGCAACCATCCTTCAAAAACGTTTGTCTCAAGTGGTACATCCCGGTTATGCATGACAATGACAGGTACGCCTAACGACGCACATACACTCGCCATTTCGGGATCAGCCTTCAATCCCCAGACATCATTGACAATATGCGCGCCCGCTTTCACAGCTTCGCGTGCCACAGACGCTTTGTATGTATCGATCGATATCGGTATAGGAATCTCCTTGGCGATCCGTTCGATCACGGGAACAACGCGTTCCATCTCTTCCTCTGCGGACACAGGTGTATGACAGGGGCGCGTAGACTCTCCGCCAATGTCAAGAATATCCGCACCTTCTTCCACTAACCGCTTCGCATGAAGCAGCGCACGTTCGATATCATTGTAGCGTCCCCCGTCGGAGAACGAATCGGGTGTCACGTTTAGAATGCCCATCACATACGTGCGACTCCCCCATTCGAAACGATGGGAGCCGACGGTCAAGACCTTTTGTTCAGACACGAAGATGCCGCCTCCTCCATCCAGGCAATTCACGAATACATTCATTCTACACAGAAAACAAGCCTGCGCCAAGGCGCAGGCCTGCTCAAAATAACCATTACTGTTCCGTCTGCCACAGTGCAGTAGAAAGATAACGCTCTCCCGTGTCGGGTGCTACAACTAGGACTTTCTTCCCTTTACCCAGCTTCTTTGCAACTTGGAAACCAGCCCAAATCGCAGCCCCTGAGGAGATTCCCAACAAGATGCCTTCCTTACGACCTACTTGACGAGAGGTTTCAAAAGCATCCTCATGATCGACTTTAATGATTTCATCAATGACTTTCAAATTCAAAATATCCGGTATAAAACCAGCACCAATTCCTTGCAACTTATGCGGTCCAGGTTGTCCGCCGGAGAGCACGGGAGATGCACTCGGTTCCACCGCTACGATACGTACCTTATCGCCTAATTTCTCCTTCAAGACTTCACCGACACCCGTAACGGTACCCCCGGTACCTACTCCGGCAACGAAAGCATCTAAATCATCGCCAAACGCTTCAAGGATCTCAACAGCAGTTGTTTCACGATGAATTTTTACGTTTGCCGGATTTTTAAACTGTTGCGGCATAAACCCGTTCGGTTCTTTGGCTAACAATTCCTCCGCTTTTGCGATCGCGCCTTTCATACCTTCCGCTCCCGGCGTCAGTACGAGTTCCGCACCGTAAGCACGCAAGAGATTGCGGCGCTCAATCGACATGGTATCAGGCATGACCAAAATGGCGCGATATCCCTTAGCGGCTGCTACCATGGCCAAGCCGATACCCGTATTACCGGAAGTCGGTTCAATGATCGTGCTCTTGCCCGGTTGAATTCGTCCTTCTTTCTCTGCTTCCTCAATCATCGACAAGGCGATCCGGTCTTTTACGGATCCCCCGGGGTTGAAGTATTCCAATTTCACGAAAACTTCTGCAAATCCTTCATCTACGTGTTGTAATTTTACAATTGGAGTCTTCCCTATGAGCTCCGTGATATTATTGGCTACACGCATCCCAAACAGCCTCCCTGTTAGAGGTTGTTCAAAAAGACAGGAACAACAGCCGTCATCTCTGCTCACGCGGCTTCACTGAAGTCCCAATGTTTACTTTTTCCCGAACGGATCGGCTCCATGTGTCCCTCTTTTTGAACACGTTATTACCAAGTAAAATACTAGGTTTTTACTGTTATTTATAATACCATTTCTTGTACCCATCGTCAATCATTATTCAGAATGTTCCTTCCGGGATGGGGCTTCTTCAATCGTCCGCAGCAATTGTTCCAGTTCCGTTTCAGTGAATACATATTTTTCAACGCAAAACGAACATACGATTTCCGCCTGCTTGTCCTCTTCCAGCATGGACCTGATCTCTTCCACGCCTAATGAAAGGATTACCTCTTTCAGTCGCTCCCGGTTGCACGTACATGCGAAAGAGAGCGGTATCTTCTCATGAATCTTTACTTCCCCCGGCAGCAATCGGTTGAGCAGTTCCTCAGGCGTAACCCCTTGTGAAAGCCATTCAGTCAGATTTGTCACTTTTGCGATTTCGGTCTCGAGAGTATTGATCTCTTCTTCCGAAACTCCTGGGAGAACTTGAATGAGAAACCCGCCGGCCACTTTGACCGAATAATCGGGATTCACCAATACCCCTACGCCAACAGCGGAAGGGGTTTGCTCGCTCTGCGTAAAGTAATAGGCAAAATCCTCTCCCAATTCACCTGAAATCAATGGTACGGAACCGCGATACGGCTCTTTCAGCCCCAAGTCTTTAATCACGTACAGGAATCCGTTGGTTCCTACAGCCCCACGCACATCCAGTTTGCCTCTTTCGTTTAAAGGCAAGTCAACGTGAGGATTCGTTACAAAACCTCTGACTTCCCCTTTGGCGTTCGCATCGACCACAATCTGTCCGATCGGGCCCCCGCCTTTGATCTGAATCGTCAACCGGTCTTCTCCTTTGAGCATGAGCCCCATAATCGCACCTACCGAAGCGGTACGTCCCAAAGCTGCTGTCGCTACAGGAAATGTATCATGCCGTTTACGCATCTCTTCCACTAATTCTGTTGTAAGCACAGCAAAAGCGCGAAGGTTCCCGTCCGATGCGGTGGCGCGAACTGCATAATCACTCATTTTCGTATCCCCCATTCAAGCCGTTCTATGGTTGAGCTTTGACATGACGGTTGTTCCTCATGCATGGATATCATTACAAAAAAAGAGCCGCAGTTCGGGCTCGCGAAAGAACACTGCTGATTATGATACCTTGTTTCGCTCCCAAATGATCTGAAGCCCCTGCAATGTTAAGAACGGATCTACTTCATCGATCGTATAACTATCGGGAGCAATGAGTTTGGCAAATCCTCCTGTCGCGATCACACGAAAGGGGAGATTCATTTCGCGTTTAATCCGCTGAACGATCCCGTCCACCTGGCCGATGAACCCATAATATACACCTGCCTGTATACAGGTGACAGTATTTCGCCCGATTACACTCGAAGGGCGAACGACTTCAATCCGCGGCAGTTTCGCCGCCTTCATGAAGAGGGCCTCGGTCGAAATGCCAATCCCAGGTGCGATCGGCCCCCCCAGATACTGTCCTTTTTCGTTAATCACACAAAATGTTGTCGCCGTCCCGAAATCGACAATAATCAACGGAGGACCATATAATTCAAGTGCAGCCACGGCGTTCACAATTCGATCGGCCCCTACTTCCCTGGGATTTTCCATGAGGATGGGAAGTCCGGTTTTCACACCCGGACCGACTACAAGCGGTTTCAGGTGAAAATATTTTTCACACATTCTTTCAATCGCGAACATGAGCGGAGGAACCACGGAGGAGACGACGACTCCATGAATATCCGAGAAAGTGAGTCCCCTTTCGGCGAACAACGATTTGACGAGTATTCCCAACTCATCTTCCGTACGTTCTCGAATCGTCGCAATTCGCCAATGATACAGCAGACTCTTCCCCTCATATACGCCAAGAACGATGTTCGTGTTTCCGATATCTAAAGCCAGGATCAAGAGTTTCACTCCTCACGGCCGAGGGCTACAATATCCAAAGAAATATCAAGTGACTTCACCGAATGTGTCAAAGCGCCGATGGATATAAAATCGACACCCGTTTTCGCGATATCGACGATATTTTCCTCCGTCACACCACCGGATGCCTCGACAATCGCACGGCCCGCGATCCTTTCCACCGCTTCCCGCATAATTTCCAACGACATATTGTCAAGCATAATAATATCCGCTTTCACTTCAAGCGCTTCTTCAATTTGTTCCAGCGTTTCCACCTCAATTTCAACTTTCGTTGTATGAGGAATGTGATGGCGTGCCGCCATGATTGCCTCTTTCACGCCCCCGGCCATCTCAATATGATTGTCCTTTATAAGAACCGCATCGAACAATCCAAAACGATGATTTCTCCCGCCACCAACGCGCACCGCGTATTTTTCCAATACGCGAAGTCCGGGGGTCGTCTTGCGCGTGTCGGTAATCTTCGCATTATAGTAACGCACTTGTTCAACAAATCGAGCCGTTTTTGTCGCGATCCCCGACATGCGTTGGAGAAAGTTTAGCGCCACACGTTCAGCGGTGAGAATGGAACGGGCCGATCCTTCGACCTCCATAACGGCTTGTCCTTTGGCAATTGTTTCGCCATCCTTCGCGAGATATGTAATCGTAAGTTTAGGGTCTACCAAATGAAAAGCGCATGCTGCTACATCCAATCCTGCTATCACACCGGGTTCTTTGACCACGAGAGACGCTTTCCCGATCTGGTTCTCTTCCACAACTGATTCTGTTGTGATATCTCCGAACCCGATGTCTTCAGCCAACGCGGAACGAACGATTGGCTCAACAATTTTCAGATCCAACTTCATTATTGGATACCCCACTTCCATAACCCCTAGGTTTCTTGTTCTTGACTCTCATGTGTGAATACAATACTTACATTCTTTATCATACCTCAAGTCATTGTAACGTTCCCGTGAACCGTATGTCAATTTTCGCCTGTCTTCGCTTCAACATTCAAGAAAATGTAAATGGTAGTCAAATACTTCGAGTCAAGCCTTTTTTATATTCCCCATAAGTCCATTCTTTTACATAAGCGTTCATGAAGGCACCACCGCTTTTTACATCTTGCAACCGACGATTGAGATTGTCAGTTGATCCATTAAACTGATTTCATAAGGCTGATCGATCCGGCGACCCTTGCTGTCACGAATCACGCGTACTGTCGGACGTTGAGGATGTAAAGGAGGGATCTCACAAACGACAGCTTCTTCACCCGTCGATAATTTCAGAGTCATGCCAAGTGGATAGATGGCCACTGCAGAGACGAACGAACGAACCACCTCAGTGTCAAAATATGTACCTACTCCTCCTAGCACAAATTCGTAGCCTTCGTGTGGAAGATGACCTTTGCGATAGATACGGTTCGCTGTCAATGCTTCATACACGTCGGCAACAGCCGATATTTTCCCGAACAGATGCATCTCTTTCCCCGTCAAGCCCCGTGGATATCCTGAACCATCCACCCGCTCGTGATGTTGTAATGCCACATGTGCGGATAAAAAAGAAATGTCTTCTTGCTGTCTCAAAATCTCGTATCCGTAGATCGTATGGGATTTCATGATTTCAAATTCTTCAGGGGTCAATTTCCCCGGCTTATTAACGATCGCTTCCGGAATCTTCAGCTTACCGATGTCGTGCAACAACGTACCAATTCCCAGATGGATCAATTGACCGTCTTCAAACCCCATCTTCAATGCGATGGCTAATGCGATGAGTGAAACGTTTACAGAGTGATGGTACAGATGCGCATCAGCCGCATAGATATTGGCCAGATTCACGGTAAGATTTTTGTGCGAACGCATTTCTTTTAAAATATCTTTAAACAGCGTTTGCATCCTTACCCCCATATTCCGAGCCTGAAAACGACGCGGAAACTGTTCGGATGCAGTCATTTGCGAGAGAATTGAATGAACGAGTTCGATCGCCTCCCGGCGCGTTTGTTCACTGATCAGATCTTCCACCAATATATCATCGGTCATTGGGTCTTCAATGTAGACAGCGGTAATACCCAAGCAGTATAGCCGTTTGATGAAACTCTCTGTCAATGTTACGCCCCGCCCGAGTAAAATCTTGCCCTTTTCATCGAGGACAGGACGAGCCAACACTGTACCAGGTTCAAGGGTTGACAATGCGGCAAGACGCATAGAGTCACCTTCTTTTATTTTCTCGGTGAAAATCATATCAAATCGCAGCAAAAGTGGAACATAGCCTAAAGTCCTAGAATTTGGGGATCATTGAGGGGAATTCTTGTTTTACAGGATGCGAATGGGAGCATTAGGGAGGATTCTATGGGAAAAATTTCGATCTGCTTCGATTGTACGTCATCCTTCATTTTCATTTCAACTAAAAAAAGTATAACACGCAAAGAAAAGAGTGGCTCGTTTCATGGCCTTTTTATAGAAGAAAAGGTTCTTCCTGCCAAAGGAAGAACCTTTTTCGTACGTCTAGCAGCGACCTACTCTCCCGGGGGCTCCCGCCCCAAGTACCATTGGCGCTGGAGAGCTTAACTTCCGTGTTCGGGATGGGAACGGGTGTGTCCTCTCCGCCATTGCCACTAGACAGAAATTTTCGGTTATGACTCCTCGAGTAGGATATTGCTAAGTTACCGAGGAAGGAATGGTGACGCGTACGGGATTCGAACCCGTGAATGCCGCCTTGAAAGGGCGGTGAGTTAAGCCACTTCTCCAACGCGCCACGCGCATGTGAGGAGATTCCCTCATAACTGAAAGCGAATGCGACCGCGTATGGGATTTAGGTTAAGCCCTCGACCGATTAGTACGGGTCAGCTCAACACCTCGCGGTGCTTACACCTCCCGCCTATCCACCCTGTCATCTTCAGGGGGTCTTACCTCGTTGACCGAGTGGGAAGTCTTATCTTGAGGGGGGCTTCGCGCTTAGATGCTTTCAGCGCTTATCCCGGCCCGACATAGCTACTCAGCGATGCGGTTGGCACCACAACTGAGACACCAGCGGTCGGTTCATCCCGGTCCTCTCGTACTAAGGACAACTCCTCTCAAACTTCCTGCGCCCGTGGCAGATAGGGACCGAACTGTCTCACGACGTTCTGAACCCAGCTCGCGTACCGCTTTAATGGGCGAACAGCCCAACCCTTGGGACCAACTACAGCCCCAGGATGCGATGAGCCGACATCGAGGTGCCAAACCTCCCCGTCGATGTGGACTCTTGGGGGAGATAAGCCTGTTATCCCCAGGGTAGCTTTTATCCGTTGAGCGACGGCCCTTCCACTTGGAACCGCCGGATCACTAAGCCCGACTTTCGTCCCTGCTCGACCTGTATGTCTCGCAGTCAAGCTCCCTTATGCCTTTGCACTCGAAGCGCGATTTCCAACCGCGCTGAGGGAACCCTTGGGCGCCTCCGTTACCTTTTAGGAGGCGACCGCCCCAGTCAAACTGCCCGCCTGACATTGTCCCTTGCCCGGATGACGGGCACAGGTTAGAAGATCAGTACCTCAAGGGTGGTATCCCAACGGCGGCTCCACCAAGGCTGGCGCCCTGATTTCCAAGCCTCCCACCTATCCTGTACATGAGATACCCATCTTCCATATCAAGCTACAGTCAAGCTCCATGGGGTCTTTCCGTCTAGCCACGGGTAACCTGCATCTTCACAGGTATTACAATTTCACCGGATCTCTCGTCGAGACAGCGCCCAAGTCGTTACGCCATTCGTGCGGGTCGGAACTTACCCGACAAGGAATTTCGCTACCTTAGGACCGTTATAGTTACGGCCGCCGTTTACTGGGGCTTCGGTTCAGAGCTTCGCTTTCGCTAACCCTTCCCCTTAACCTTCCAGCACCGGGCAGGCGTCAGCCCCTATACGTCGCCTTACGGCTTAGCAGAGACCTGTGTTTTTGCTAAACAGTCGCTTGGGCCTTTTCACTGCGGCTCCCTCGGGCTCATCACCCTACCGGAGCGCCCCTTCTCCCGAAGTTACGGGGCCATTTTGCCGAGTTCCTTAACGAGAGTTCTTCCGAGCACCTTAGGATTCTCTCCTCGCCTACCTGTGTCGGTTTGCGGTACGGGCACCAGCAGCCTCGCTAGAAGCTTTTCTTGGCAGCGTGAAATCAGGGACTTCGCTACTTGAATTCGCTCGGCGTCACAGCTCAGCCTTACCGAGAGACGGATTTGCCTGCCTCTCAGCCTCGCTGCTTGCACGGACATCCAATCGTCCGCTCACCCTATCCTTCTGCGTCACTCCATCGCTCAAACGGCTGCATGGTGGTACAGGAATTTCCACCTGTTGTCCATCGCCTACGCCTTTCGGCCTCGGCTTAGGTCCCGACTAACCCTGGGCGGACGAGCCTTCCCCAGGAACCCTTAGGCTTTCGGTGGACAGGATTCTCACCTGTCTTTTCGCTACTTATACCGGCATTCTCACTTCTTGCCGCTCCACCAGTCCTCACGGTCTGACTTCACCGCAACAAGAACGCTCCCCTACCACGGATCGTTCATCACCCTAGACTCATGGCCACCCGCGGTTTGAGCGGGCGATTTTGGCGAATGCTTTTGAATGGATCCTTGCGGAAAGCATTCGCAGAAAATGTCTCATTCACCATGACGTCCACGGTGATGAACGATCCATCCATAGCTTCGGTATCCGGTTTGAGCCCCGTTACATTTTCCGCGCAGCGTCACTCGACCAGTGAGCTATTACGCACTCTTTAAATGGTGGCTGCTTCTAAGCCAACATCCTGGTTGTCTGTGCACCGCCACATCGTTTCCCACTTAACCGGAATTTGGGGACCTTAGCTGATGGTCTGGGCTGTTTCCCTTTTGACCACGGATCTTAGCACTCGTAGTCTGACTGCCGGAGACCGAGATCATGGCATTCGGAGTTTGACTGAGTTCGGTAACCCGCGAAGGCCCCTAGCCCAATCAGTGCTCTACCTCCATGTCTCTGCTCCGACGCTAGCCCTAAAGCTATTTCGGGGAGAACCAGCTATCTCCGAGTTCGATTGGAATTTCACCGCTATCCCCACGTCATCCCCGCATTTTTCAACATGCGTGGGTTCGGACCTCCATGCGGCTTTACCCGCACTTCATCCTGCACAGGGATAGATCACACGGTTTCGGGTCTACGACTGCGTACTCTAGCCCTCTTCAGACTCGCTTTCGCTGCGGCTCCGGCTTCCCGCCTTAACCTCGCACGCAATCGTAACTCGCCGGTTCATTCTACAAAAGGCACGCCGTCAGGCATAAACGCCCTCCGACTGATTGTAGGCACACGGTTTCAGGTTCTCTTTCACTCCGCTCCCGCGGTGCTTTTCACCTTTCCCTCACGGTACTGGTTCACTATCGGTCGCCAGGTTGTATTTAGCCTTAGGAGGTGGTCCTCCCGGATTCCCACGGGATTCCTCGTGTCCCGCGGTACTCGGGGTCCGTCTCGGAGTCCTCTTCGTTTCAGATACGGGACTGTCACCCTCTCTGGTCGGCTGTTCCAAGCCGTTCTCTTACGAAAAGGATTGGTAACTCCATGTGAGACGCCCCACGACCCCGCCTGTGCTTGCACAGGCGGTTTAGGCTCTTCCCCGTTCGCTCGCCACTACTGAGGGAATCACTGTTGTTTTCTTTTCCTCAGGGTACTAAGATGTTTCAGTTCCCCTGGTGTACCTTCTCACTGCCTATGGATTCAGCAGTGGATACCCCGCCATTACGCGAGGTGGGTTGCCCCATTCGGAAATCCCCGGATCAAAGCCTGCTTACGGCTCCCCGAGGCGTATCGGCGTTAGCCCCGTCCTTCATCGGCACCTGGCGCCAAGGCATCCTCCGTGCGCCCTTCGTAGCTTAACCTACAAAGGTTGTTCAAAAAGTCAGTGGATCCTCCTTTTTGAACTTGCTCTGTTTGATGCAGTACCTTGGCATAAGCCAAAGTTGATGTCGCATTCGCTATCCAGTTATCAAGGAACCTTGAGGAATTCGCTCCCTCAAAACTGAGCCGTGCAGAAGAAGAGCATCTGTTACATCCTTAGAAAGGAGGTGATCCAGCCGCACCTTCCGATACGGCTACCTTGTTACGACTTCACCCCAGTCATCGGCCCCACCTTAGGCGGCTGGCTCCTCATAGAGGTTACCCCACCGACTTCGGGTGTTGCCAACTCCCATGGTGTGACGGGCGGTGTGTACAAGGCCCGGGAACGTATTCACCGCGGCATGCTGATCCGCGATTACTAGCAATTCCGGCTTCATGCAGGCGAGTTGCAGCCTGCAATCCGAACTACGAACGGTTTTCAGGGTTTGGCTCCACCTCACGGTTTCGCATCCCGTTGTACCACCCATTGTAGCACGTGTGTAGCCCAGGACATAAGGGGCATGATGATTTGACGTCATCCCCGCCTTCCTCCGACTTGTCGTCGGCAGTCTGTTGTGAGTGCCCAACTGAATGCTGGCAACACAACACAAGGGTTGCGCTCGTTGCGGGACTTAACCCAACATCTCACGACACGAGCTGACGACAACCATGCACCACCTGTCACCGCTGCCCCGAAGGGAAGGTCTGTCTCCAGACCGGTCAGCGGGATGTCAAGCCCTGGTAAGGTTCTTCGCGTTGCTTCGAATTA
This sequence comes from Collibacillus ludicampi, assembly GCF_023705585.1. Lineage (NCBI taxonomy): Bacteria > Bacillati > Bacillota > Bacilli > Caryophanales > Alicyclobacillaceae > Collibacillus > Collibacillus ludicampi. The sequence goes on along the minus strand of NZ_BOQE01000001.1, from coordinate 1,641,846 downwards.
AACCACATGCTCCACTGCTTGTGCGGGCCCCCGTCAATTCCTTTGAGTTTCAGTCTTGCGACCGTACTCCCCAGGCGGAGTGCTTCATGCGTTAGCTTCGGCACTCATGGGTATGAGCCCACGAACACCTAGCACTCATCGTTTACGGCGTGGACTACCAGGGTATCTAATCCTGTTTGCTCCCCACGCTTTCGCGCCTCAACGTCAGGAATCGGCCAGCAAGGCGCCTTCGCCACAGGTGTTCCTCCACATCTCTACGCATTTCACCGCTACACGTGGAATTCCCCTTGCCTCTCCGACCCTCAAGCTCTCCCGTATCCAAGGCCGTCCCGGGGTTGAGCCCCGGGTTTTCACCCCGGACGCAGAAAGCCGTCTGCGCGCGCTTTACGCCCAGTGAATCCGGACAACGCTTGCCCCCTACGTATTACCGCGGCTGCTGGCACGTAGTTAGCCGGGGCTTCCTCCTCCGGTACCGTCAGGATAGGAGCATTGCCTCACCTATCGGTTCGTCCCGGAAGACAGAGTTTTACAATCCGAAGACCTTCATCACTCACGCGGCGTTGCTCCGTCAGGCTTGCGCCCATTGCGGAAGATTCCCTACTGCTGCCTCCCGTAGGAGTCTGGGCCGTGTCTCAGTCCCAGTGTGGCCGGTCACCCTCTCAGGTCGGCTACGCATCGTCGCCTTGGTGAGCCGTTACCTCACCAACTAGCTAATGCGCCGCGGGCCCATCTGGCAGTGACGCCGTGAAGCGCCTTTCCCTCCTCACGGATGCCCGTGAAGAGCGTATCGGGTATTAGCACTCGTTTCCAAGCGTTATCCCCGTCTGCCAGGCAGGTTGCCCACGTGTTACTCACCCGTCCGCCGCTGACTTTGAGGAGCAAGCTCCTCTCCATCCGCGCGACTTGCATGTATTAGGCACGCCGCCAGCGTTCGTCCTGAGCCAGGATCAAACTCTCGAAGAAAAATTCGCTCTGCGCCTCGCGAGCGAGGCTTCTTGCAGAGCCCATGCAATGTTCAATCGTGGCTCTCTTCTGCACGATTCAGTTTTCAAAGAGCGACTGTCGCAACAGCGACTTTCCCAATATACCATCCTGCAGTCTATTTTGCAAGTGGTAATTTATGTTTCATTTGTCATCACCGCGCATCGCGGTGACAGATGTTATCTTATCACATCATGAACTGCACGACAATACAAATTCTGAAACAAAATCACGCAAAAAATATGTTTTTCTATGAGATAAACTGTCGAACTCACTGATTCACCCCAATACAAACGCACACTGACTCATATACAGATATATTCGATTGAATTATATATAGGATACCAATAACAAACCATAAGGAAGCTTCGTTTGAACGTCCAAAACGTATGAATCAAAAGGTAAAAAAACAGGAACCTGCGACGACAGATTCCTGCTTCACGACTACTCATTCGCTTCATCTTTTTTCGTTGTGTCTTCATTCGCTTGCTTATGAATCGTCACTTTCGGTTCAAGTGAGCCTTTCATCATGAGCTCTTCAATCTCATGTTTGTTAAGCGTCTCTTTTTCCAGAAGAGCCTGCGCCAGAAGCTCGAGCTGCTCACGATGTTTCGTAAGCACTTCGCGCGTTCTTTGGTAACATTGATCCATAATCTCTCTCATTTCTTTATCGATCTCATAAGCGATCGCATCCGAATAGTTTTGCTCGCTCGCGAAATCGCGCCCCAAGAACGGCTGCCCTTGATGACGGCCAAATTGCAGCGGACCGAGTTTATCGCTCATACCGTACTCGGTAACCATTCTACGGATAATGTTCGTCGCGCGCTCAAGATCATTGTGCGCTCCCGTGGAAATCTCATTCAAAACCAGTTCTTCCGCCACACGACCGCCAAGCAATCCCGCCACCTTGTCAAGCATTTCAGACTTCGTCATAAACCAGCGGTCTTCTTTCGGCAACATGACTGTATAGCCACCCGCCATTCCGCGGGGGATAATTGTGACTTTATGAACTTCATCCGCATACTCCAGAAAATAACCGACCACCGCATGACCGGCTTCATGGTATGCCACCAATCTCTTTTCCTTCTCGGAGTAAACGCGCGATCTCTTTTCCGGACCGGCGATCACACGGTCGATCGCTTCGTCGATCTCAGACATCTCGATGACTTTTTTATTCTTTCGAGCCGCAAGCAACGCGGCTTCGTTTAACAAGTTCTCCAGGTCAGCCCCTGTAAAGCCGGGGGTCATTTTTGCGATCCCTTCTAACGTAACATCAGGACCGATCGGTTTATTCCGGGCATGTACTTTAAGAATCGCTTCCCGACCTTTCACATCCGGCCGGTCGACTGTTATCTGGCGGTCAAAACGTCCGGGACGCAAGAGCGCCGGGTCGAGTATATCCGGACGGTTGGTTGCAGCGATGATGATAATTCCTTCATTCCCCGCAAATCCGTCCATTTCAACAAGCAATTGGTTGAGCGTCTGTTCCCTTTCATCATGTCCACCGCCCAAACCGGCGCCACGATGACGACCGACCGCATCAATTTCATCGATAAAGATGATGCAAGGCGCGTTCTTCTTGGCTGTTTCGAAGAGGTCACGCACACGCGACGCACCTACACCCACAAACATCTCCACGAAGTCGGAACCGGAGATCGAGAAGAAAGGTACACCCGCTTCACCTGCCACAGCTCGAGCCAAGAGCGTTTTACCGGTACCCGGAGGACCTACAAGCAAAACGCCTTTGGGAATACGCGCACCCAGTGCCGAAAACTTTCGCGGATCTTTCAAAAATTCTACGACTTCCACCAGCTCGTTTTTCTCTTCATCGGCACCTGCAACATCGTCGAAGGTCACTTTCTTCTTCTCTTCGGTGTACAGCTTCGCACGGCTCTTACCGAAATTCATCACTTTGGAGCCGCCGCCCTGAGCCTGGTTGAACAGGAAGAAGAAGAGGATAAACATGACGACGAACGGAACAATGGATGTAAGGAAGGTCCACCAAACCGACTCACGCTGCGGTTCGTTGATCTTCACGGTATTCGTCATACTTTGCAATTCTTTCGTGAAAGCTTCACTGAATAGGGCACGTGAAGTAAATTCTTCACCGCTCTTGAGCTTTCCGTGCAGCTTCAGGGTTAGACCCTCGGAAGTTACATCTAAGCTTTGGATGTTGCCATTGTGTACGTCCTGCATGAATTCGTTAAAAGGCAACACCTTTTGCTCCTGATCCTGGCCGGTAATAAAATTAACGATTCCGACCACTACCAGAAAGATCAATAAATAAAAACCGGCATTCCGGAAAAATCTGTTCATTCCCTGCCTCCTCCCGGTCACGGCGTTCGCTCACCCTTCTTGACCATGTAATCAACTCACGCCTCTCTTACTTGTTTTGATAGACCTCAGGTTTCAAGACACCGACATAAGGCAGGTTGCGGTATTTCTCCGCAAAATCTAGCCCATACCCGACAATGAATTTATCCGGAACGGTGAACCCATAAAAATCCGGACGGATGTCTATGGTGCGACGGTGAGGTTTATCAAATAACGTCACGATTCTTACAGACTCGGCTTTGCGCTGCAAAAGGGAATCGCGGAGATAAGAAAGCGTCAATCCACTGTCGATTACATCTTCTACAATCAAGACATGGCGGCCTTCCACACTTGTATCCAAATCTTTAAGGATGCGCACCACCCCAGAGGATTTGGTCGATGATCCGTAGCTGGATACCGCCATGAAGTCCATTTCCAACGGAATGGTGATTCTTTTCACCAAGTCGCTCATAAACATGACAGCGCCTTTGAGAATGCATATAACAAGCGGATTTTTTCCTTCATATTCACGGGAGATCACTTCTCCAAGCTCTTTAACCTTCTCTTGGATCATCTCCTCAGAGAACAAAATTTCCTGCATATCGTTCTGCATAGAATCCCGCTACCCCCTAGATAGTGTCACACGAATGCATAAGGTTCGTCGGGTATTCGGGGTCACGACAGCCCCCCTGCCCCTTCGGATTCCAATTACCCATTCGATTTGATCTTTCCATATGAGAAGTGGCCATCGGTCACGCTCCCTTCGCGGGACTTTCGCTTCAATGAACAAATCTTTGATCTTTTTCGTGCCCGACATCCCATAAGGCCGGATGATATCCCCTTCCCTACGTGTACGCACGAAGAGAGGATGGCCTCCCAACTCGTCAAAATCAAACCGCGCTTCCCATCGACTGTCCGGTTTCGCGTGTGCCCCGTCGATCACTCGAGCTTTCACACGAATCCCCAACTCTGGAATATCGGTGTCACCGGGAATTGCAAGTGAAACCTCCTGTGAAAGCTTCAAACGTTGATCTTCTTGGCAGGCGATATGTATCAGGCGGTATTCCCTATATACCCGCATGTGATGTGCCAAATCCATCTCCGCATTTGGCGCATCACTTTGAATCAGTTTCCGAATTCCTTCAATATGAACTGATTCCCACTCCCTGGTATGTCCGGACAGATAATATAATATTAGTTTAATTACACGTCGTTGTAAAGCAATCGGAAGCATCCGGATCGCGTCATTGTCAAGGGTGTACCGTCCAGGTTTTCTTTCCAGTGCAACTCGTTCCAACGCCTTGGCGGCCTCTTGTTCCATATACGCATCTTCATCACGCAAGATTTCTCCAAGCTGATAGATGGTTTTGTGTATATTCTTATTATATTCATGTTCCAAATGAGGTAGCAGATTCAGGCGAATCTTATTGCGGAAATATATTACAGACATATTCGATGAGTCTGTGCGGTACGATATCCCCTCTTTCCGGCAATAGGATTCGATTTCGTCTCTCCATATGTATAAGAGCGGGCGGATGATCCTTATTCCTTCCATTTCACGACTGATCGGAATCCCCGTTAGCCCGGTCAGCGACGTTCCCCGCAAAAAACGCATGAGGATCGTCTCCACTTGATCATTCGCATGATGGGCGAATGCAATGGTATTCGCGCCGATCGATTGAGCAGTTTCCCATAAATATTTGTAACGCACCTCACGGGCCGCTACTTCGAAAGACAATCCTTTTTCCCTCGCCACTGAAGGAACGTCAAAGCTGCCAATATGTACGGGAAGATTCAGCTTTTCCGCATACTCCTTGACAAAAGCCGCATCTGCCCGTGATTCTTCCCCTCGCAGTCCGTGTTCCACATGCCCAACCGCCAACGTAAGGGAAAGTTCTGCTGCCAACTGTTTCAACAGGGATAGAAGTACCATGGAATCAGGTCCGCCTGAGACAGCCACGAGGACATGATCACCGGAGGCAAGCAGCTGGTGCTCTTCAATCGTGCATTTGACTTTCGAGAGCATAGCGCCCCCTCCTTCCCCAACGCATAAAAGCACCTGCCAACACGAGCCCCGATGCGACCGCTCCGGCGATCAGCATCGTTTCCGTACCGCGAGAAAGGCCGGTAAAATAATCCCCTTCGATAAACGCCCGCATGGTAGCGAACGCGCTGGTTCCCGGAACCAGGGTTACGATGCCGGCAAAAGAGTACACCGTTGCCGGAATCCGCTGAATACGTGCCAACAGTTCGCTGCTCACAGCCACAACCAAAGCGGCGCAAAAAGAAGCTGCGACTACATTAAAACCGAACAATCGTTGAGAACCAACGAGAACCAACCAGGCGATGGCACCGACAAACCCTGCGGGAATCAAAGCTCGCCGTGGAACATTGTAAATCACCGCATACGAAGTAGTTGCCAAAAAGGCCATTGCCAAACGAATCATATCGTAAACCCCCACATTCGCATGACGATGACAATGGCCACCGCCACTGCAATGGCAAAAGCGGTGAGCACGGTTTCCGCCGAACGCGCCAGACCCGATAGAAGATCACCCGCCATTAAGTCCCTCACCGCATTCGTTATCGCGAGTCCAGGTACCAAGGGTACCACCCCGCCAAGTATCACTTTATCGATATTCTTGCCAAAACCGATCAATACAAAGATCATCGACAGTAGGCTGCTTACAAATGCGCAAAAAAATACGGCGAGAAACCGGGGCATCCGCGGATCCAAGTTTTCCATGAGCGTGTTAGCTACCCAACCTGCACAAGCGCCCGGTAGAAAATCCTGCCACGAACCGCCAAACATTATGGTAAACCCTCCGCTGGATATGGCAGCTGCAAGATATGTTACCCAACACGGAAAAACAGTCCCTTCTCTTTCGATCCTTTGCAGTCGTTCGATCACCTCGTCAGCCGTACACTCCCCTTGTTCAAAACGGCGGGATAGGGCATTCACCTCGGCGACTTTGTACAGATTGATCCCCGGGGATCCCATAATTCGATACACCCTTGAGACCACACCCGCATTTGAATGTACAGTGATAAAGATTCCCGTTGGAGTCACAAAACTATGTACGTGATTTGCACCACATGCCAGTCCCAGACGGGTGATCGTTTCTTCGATGCGCGATGTCTCCGCTCCATTTTTCAACATCAGATTGCCCGCTTGCAGACAGATTCGAATCGTAGTTTCTAAATCATGTAAGGATTCTCTCATGTGTCCAGACACTATTCACTCTGCCTTTCAACATGTGATGATATCGTTGGTAACTAAAAACTGGTTCGAGGATCACACACAGGATTCCTTCTTGATTTCCCCTTATAACTTGTTTTCTCCCCATCCCGGACACATCCTTGTGCTTCCGCAGGCTAGAAGGTTACAAAAACGTGAACAAACACAGACAATGTGAAAAGAATAGCGACAAGCAACGCCCAATCGGTCATATCCCATCGTTGAAAGAAGGAGCGCTCTGATGGCATGAATGAGAAAGCGTTCGTCCGGTTCCTTCGGGCAGGCGATTGTTCCATCATGATCCTTTTCTGGATCCGCTCCACATCACGATGCATCATCCATGCATTTTTATACTTACCTGCCCATGCTCGTTCAAGAATCGGCCCCCAGATGGAGATCTCCGGCGATCGTTGGGCTCTCGTCATCAGTTCTTTCCATCGGAGGGATACATCAGCAGAAACGAACAATCCCATATCAAGGCCCGGCTTACATAAACGTAGCATTAACATCGCAACCGCAAACAAATCGTACGCCTCGTCCGCTCGCCGTGCACCCATCCCCCAATGCGCCCGGTCATACCATGCGGTATATTGTCTGATTCCTTTTCCGAACGGAGTGACTCCCCCGAAATCAATGACGCGCAAGATTCCCTTTTGCGGATGAACAAGCAAGTTTTCCGCCTTCAAATCGCCAAACACCACCTGATGCTCGTGGATGTGGGCAAGAAAGGAGAGAAGCTGCAAAATCAAAGCCCCAACCGAGAGCGAACCGTTCTTCTGCAAAATGATTCGATTCCGACCCCCTCCACATATTCCATAACGTAAAAAAATAAAAGAGTATGTCCGCCCTCCCCTTTGGGAGATTCGAAATCATCCATTTCCAAGACAAAAGGCCCAAGGGAGATACCTTGAACCTTTTCACTCATTTCGCGAAGCACCTGATACTCTAAGGCGATATTGGTAGCGTCTGCAGAAATCTTGAGAGCCAAACGATGCCCGTTCAACTCGACAAGGTAGACTTCCCCGTTCGCTCCTTTACCGATTTTGCCTAACACATGATACGTGCGGTGATTCCATCTGCCGACAATCTTCTGACCCGGTTGCAAGAAATCGCTTTTAAACGATATAGGATGAGAAAAACCCATGTTTTCCATCCTCCCGCATCAGGGACTCTTCACTACTACGCACGATTCCACCGGCAGTTTCGGCAAACAGATGGAAGGCTTCCTGCAAGGCCGGACCGGTCGGTGTGACTCCATACGCTGACAAGCGATTCATCAAGCCATTCAGATCAGGGAACGAACAGAAGTCACACACCCGGGTAACCAATTGACCTCGCGTTCCCGGATACGTGAGAATCGCTACTTCGTGCTCTCCCGCGCGCGCATCTAGACTTAAGGCGAGATCATGTATCGCTTCCCTGACTTTTGGTAATTTGCTGTCCATCGATGCGGAAACATCAAGCAGAAGTACGAGACGAAGAAACACTTCATCGCTCACTTTTTGGATCAGACGAGCGACCTCAATTCGCTTTTGCGGAGGTAAGGTGTTTGTCTCTCCGCCTAAGATTGCAAGCAGTTCCCTGTCCACGACTCGCTGAATGGCCATTTGCATCGATTGTTGAGTCATCATCTGCATGGTACCGGCCAATTCTTGTATCTCGACAATCCGGCACATGCCTCCACTTGCTTCCGCGATTCCGTACACTTCACGCTCCCCTTGCCATCTGGATGATCCACTGTTTAGGATGCCGATGACATTCACAGTGACCCCATAATTCTTGCCCATTCGTGCGATTTGTACAGGATCCCCCCCTTGATTGGAACATCCGTCTGTTATCAAAAGAATTTGTCGAATCTCATGTGCTCCCCGCATATTTTCAACTCCTTGCGAAACATTTTCCTATCAGTATGTCCGCAAGGATTGAGACATAGACTTCACCTTTCATGCAGTTGGCGATCCTTGACTCAGAGGAACGATGTTTTGCTTCCCTCCTTTTTTGCGTTTGATTTTCTTGAGGCCCGGTATCTTGATGGTCGACCACTCGGGTTGGAATCTCTCGATCTTGGCCACCAATACGGTCATATCGTCATTGATCTCCCCGTGATTCATACGAACCGCCAACTCTAACAGAACATCAGCGATCGCTTGAGGGTCGTTCGTTTCGATGCTCTCGATTTGAGTCTTCAGCCACACCTCCGAATTTTCCATCTGTTTCGCCGCATCAAAGACACCGTCCGATACGAGAATGAGAAAATCTCCTTCTTGCAAGTCGGCTTCCACAGACTGGATTTCAATATCTTGCAAGATTCCTATGGGAATATTGGCTCCGCAGATCGGAAACGCTTCCGAACCCCTCTTGATAAAAGACGGAGCCGATCCGATTTTTAAAAATTCGGTTTTCGCCGAATACAAGTCAATGAGCGCTAAATCCATCGTCGCAAAAATCTCTTCTTGTGAACGAAGCAGCAAGACTGAATTCACCGTTTTGATCGCCAATTGTTCATCAAATCCCGCTTTCAGCAATTGTTGCAAGAGGCGGATCGCCGCACTCGACTCCTGCATCGCCCGTTCACCATTTCCCATACCATCCGAAACAGCGACCGCGTATTTACCATTCCCCACATCCAGAGATGTGAAGGAGTCTCCGCTCAGCATTTTCCCGTCTTTAGCCGCTGATGCAACCCCCACCTCCACGTTGTAGACTTTGGCGGATGTAAGAGTGACCGTACAAAACCCTTCCGATTCCGCCCGTTTTTGTGCGACGGTAATATTCTCACCAAGGATTTCAGAAAGTAACGGAGCAATCACTTTCGCACATTCGTTGTAATCTCCGCATCCGGCATAGGTAACTTCAATCTCCACCTTCCCCTCATCAAGGCAAATGATATCGACCGTGCGAATCGTCAAGCCCAACTGTTCGAGCGCCGCCATGATATGTTCTTCCTGATCGGCGGACACATGGTTTTCCTTGCGAATTTCCCCTGCCAACTCACTCATGATCTTAGCGACACCGGTGAGCTGTGAAGCGACCAAATCACGGTTCTCCGCGAGAAGCGCCTGCCATTTTGCGTCACGTTTTACAAATTCGGCCGCGCGGTTAAGCGCATTTGTGATCTGTTCGGTTTTAATACACCTCCTCTTCAATGCGGGTGCGAGGTTTCTCGCATCCACGTATCCGTCGATGTCGATCATCGCCAAGGAGTCGACCATCCCCTGATAGGTTTCCATAAAATGTTTACTCCAACATTGCCCTCGTTTGAAACATCCAGCACATACTTGTTGCGAAACATGTTCAAGTGTTTTGTTCAACAGTTCATCAGGTGGACGAACCTGGCTTGCCGAGATCTGTGAAAATGTGTTTGACAATTCTTGGAATACATTCGACACCTCGCGTATTCGATTGTCCATCAATTCACGGATCCGTCGCGCGTAATCCTGCTGTGACAATGCATGCTGATGGGTTCCTGGAACATAACGCGCGATCTGTTCAATCAAGCTTTTCGGTGTCAGGAAGAGCAGTACAAATGCGGCCAAAGATTCTTCAAGACCCACCGCGACTTGCGACAAATCGGCTACATATACGGTAAGAATCGCCGTTCCCTACATGAAACCGAGTCCGACTCCCAGTTTCTTCGCGTCACGCAGAAGTCCTCCAAGCACCCCGAAAAAGCCAAAAGACCAATTTGGGTGACCGCCGTTAGCGAAGACATGGAAAGAATGATTCCCGTCACCACACCGACGCCTGCACCGACACCCGCTCCTCCAATCAAGGAAAAAAGCATAATCAAGTAACGGCTGAATATATTTACTAGCGAGACAGATCCAAATGTCAATCCGGTGAATCCCGTAAGAACGGAAGCCATCAAAATGACCAGACAGATAATTTCTTCATTGCGCAGTTCCTTTACACCTCGTTGAAATGTAAAAACGGGGATCGATTGGATGAAGATCATGGTCAAGACAGTCGCCAAAAAACCTTCAACCAATCCCATTAACATGGAGTAACGACTCATATCCCCGTGGATGGCCGCATATGCAAACCGTACAGCCGTATCCACCAAGAAAACCGCGAGAGGAATGGTGCCGAGATCCAGAACCTTATTCTTTGCCAGGAGTCTATAGATCAAGCGATAGAGGACAAGCATCCCAAGAATCACCGGCCATCTAGAGAAAACACCGTTTGCAGCGATATACCCGACGACCAGCGCGAGCATGACCTTCCGAGCTGCCGTTTGTCTGAAACGAAGAATGACCGCATAGTAAGCAACCGCGAACGGAGAAATTTCCCCGAGGATCTCGGCTCTCCCCAGAAAGAATGACATTAAAACGAGAATCAACACTCCTTTGGTCCAAAGATTCTGCCACCAACCACCGATCGCCTTGCTGAGCCTGCGAATAGGCGAAAACCCCACCCGATTCATTATGCCTCCTACGTTTGCCACACCGGATTTCCAAAAACTCCTCTCCATCATTCAGACACCACCCGTCCTGAAGTATTGACCACATTATAGCAGCACCTTTGCGTAAAATTTGTCAAAATGCGCTTGAATCGGAATAAAAATTCCGACAATTTATTTGTTTTTTTGTGGAAGTCTGCGAATCCGTTTCTCGGCAATTGCTTTTATTTCCTTCTCTCACCAAGTATGTGAAGACTGGAGTGATTGGTTTTTCCCGTCGAATCTGTCGAAATTTTTTTCTGAGTCGACAAACTTTCTGGTATTGTTACATATAGGAGGTTTTTTTATGATTCTCACATCCATTCGTGATTGGGTCGACCATGTCCCCTTGGGTCAGCGGCCTAGTTGGACCGAATATTTTATGATTGCCGCGTTTATGGCCAGTTTGCGTTCAACATGCGGAAGCCGCAGGGTGGGCTGTACCATCGTACATGACAAACAGATTTTGTCTACCGGTTATAACGGCTCTGTACCGGGAGACGTTCACTGTATCGAGGGCGGATGCCCACGCTTCGAAGCGAAGAAGCGCGGGGAACTCGGATCCGGGGAGAGACTTGCCGACTGCATCGCCGTACATGCGGAACAGAATGCATTGATACAGATCGGCATGCAAGCAAAAGGCGGAGAATTGTATACCACAACGTATCCTTGTTTTCTATGTGCCAAAATGATCGTACGAGCGGGTATTCACACGGTTTATTATGTAGAAGGTTATCCTTCACCGGAAACGGAAGCACTTTTCGCGCGCACCGGATTATGCGTCAAGCAGATGGAAACCGATCGTTATCCTCACCTTTCGCAAGTCATGCACCTCTTGCAAAAGATCCCTTTAGGAGAAAGGCCAACATGGGATACCTATTTCCTATCGCTTGCGTATATGGCCAGCTTGCGTTCCACTTGTTCCTTAAATCGTGTCGGCAGTCTGGTCGTTATGGATAAGCAGGTGATCGCGACAGGATACAAAGGCTCCGTTCCAGGAGATATCCATTGCACCAATGGAGGGTGCCCTCATGTGTTGAATCCCGATGAAATGTGTATCGCCCTCGACGCGGAGGAAAATGCGTTGCTCTCCTTGCCGAGGGGCAGTGTCAACAATTCTTCTGCCACTCTGTTTACCACGGCTGCCCCCAGTTATACGAGTGCCAAATTGGCGATCAAAGCGGGGATCCGGCGGATCGTCCACAGTAAAGAATTGGATGAAAATGTAATGGATCTGTTCTCGCGACTCGGAATTGCACGACTGAAACTTTGATCCGGAACCGACATCCGTATCACGGAGGATTTGTGGATGATGGGTATACCCCGATGAATCTTTTCCTAGATGTTGAAAAATTTTTTAAAAAATTTCTCCTTCTAGGCACTTCTCCCTGTCCCAGCGCGTATACTGCCTATACGTACACCAGCCGGATGGAGGGAATGCGCATGCCGAGCTGGCTTCGCAACCAACTGCTGCGGGCCTTTCAGGAAAAAGACAGGAGATCTATCGTCATGTTGAATCGTATTTTTTATAAGTATAGAAACAACCAAACTCTCATGTCACAACAATCATAACCAACCGGGTTCCTATTTGCTGAATGATCGCCTGAATGAGTATGTACAAAATAAGGCGCGCCAATAAACAAGGAGTTCCGATCCAGGAATCCGCCTTGTTTATTGGCAATGTTCCATTCCGTGCGGTTTAAGAATTTCCCGCCGGGACATGTACCGCCACATATGCGGCGAAAACGAAACCGACGACAGTAAGCAGCATGAACGCCGCCAAACCCATTCGTTTCTCTTTCATAAAAGCAAGCATCGGCGGGATAGCCATAAGTCCAAACAAAAGCAGAACCATCGCGATTGGGATCGGATGTAATGTCATAGGGTTCACCTCGTCTCATAAATTGCAAAATCCGCACCCGTGTCACTTCTACCATATGCCGGTTCCGATTCGGCTAGACCCGTAGCGCTGCATGCCGCTATTTGATATCCTGAAAGGTATGATGAAACAACGACCTATGCTTCTCATCATCTTGCTTCTACTTGTCGCCTTAACCTTGACCTACCGTTCCTGGGTCCCTCCGCTTCTCACCGTCCAGGATCCTTTGCAAAAAACGGATGCGATCGTCGTTCTCGGCGGTGATTACTCAGGAAAGCGACTGGCTTATGCCGTCAAACTGTATAAGGAAGGATGGGCTGACCACCTGATTTTTTCCGGTGGAGTCTTACAAACCTGGAAGAGTACAGAAGCTGACATCATGCGCGAACAAGCATTGACATTAGGGGTACCGAATCAGGCCATGTACCTGGAAGACCGTTCGACCACTACATACGAAAATGCTCTCTTTACATTGAATGTCATCAAAGCCCACAGATGGAACTCTTGCATAATTGTGACCGACTGGGACCATTCGCGGAGGGCCCAATGGATTTTTTCACACTTGTACCGCAAAGCCGGAATCCGTGTCATCTCCGCTCCCCTGCTCAGTGAATCCAGGTTTCCTCCCGATACCTGGTGGCAATCCCACCTGGGTACAAAAAAAGTTTTAACGAACCTGATCGGTATCCCTTACTATTGGTTAAGGTACGGGTTACTAGGATGGACGTAACGGTTGGCCGTGCACTCTTGTCAATATATAAAAAGAGACCTCTCGCCCGAGAGGTCTCAGCTCTTTTATATTCCCATCCATTCGGTGACAGCTTGTTTTAACGAATCGAGACGATTCTTCGCCTCTTCCAAAGAACCTTCCCGTACGCCAAAATAAAACTTGATCTTCGGCTCGGTGCCTGAAGGACGTACGGCAAACCAGGATCCCCCTTCCAGGTGCACTCGAACCACATCCGCCCGCGGGAGGGTCAACACATCCTCACGAACATGGTTCCCATCGTTAACCCACAAGGTTTTACGGCTGCTTAAATAATCCTCAACACTCGTCACCATACGACCGCCCAATTGTTTAGGCAGGTTCTCGCGCACCTGTTTCATCATTGCACGAATCTTTTCCATTCCTTCGATTCCCTTCATGGTCAATGACAGGAGATCTTCCATGAAATAACCGTATCGTTCCCACAATGTGACAAGTTGGTCATAAAGCGTTTTATTTTGCGTCTTATAATAAGCCGTCATCTCGGCAGCCATCATACACGCTTGCACGGCGTCTTTGTCACGAACCTCACCGCCGATTAAATAACCGTAGCTTTCTTCATATCCAAACAGGAATGTGTGGGATCCGGTTTGTTCAAACTCAGTGATTTTCTCTCCGATGAACTTAAAGCCCGTCAACGTATCGAACGTTTTCACACCGAACGAATCAGCGATTGCCCTCCCCAACTCCGAAGTGACGATGGTCTTGACCATCGCCCCGTTGGCCGGCAATTTCCCCATTTCTTGCCGTCTTTGCAAAATGTAATATAACAGAAGCGCCCCCAACTGATTACCCGTTAGCACCTGAAATTCCCCAGTTTGATCGCGAACGACAACACCCACACGGTCAGCATCCGGATCCGTTCCCATCACCATGTCTGCGTTGATCTTCTCCGCGAGACGAAGTGCATGCGTAAACGCCTTTTTCTCTTCGGGATTGGGAGATTGGACGGTAGAAAATTGAGGATCCGGTTCGGCTTGCTCGGGAACCACCGTTACGTTTTCAAACCCCATTTTATTCAAAATAGCGGTCACCGGTTTCAGACCCGTTCCATGTAACGGAGTGTAAACGATTCGCAGTTGGCGTTTTGCTTCCTCGAAATCGGAAGGGAACAATGTCAATCCTGACAAATATGACAGGTACTTTTCATCCATATCCTCGCCCAATTCTTGCAGAAGTCCTTTCGCTTTCGCTTCCTCCCACTCCATCACAGGAATCAACAGTTCATTCTCGATGTCCTCCATGTGGGCTTGAATGGCCTCGGCCGTCGCGGGTGTGATCTGACCTCCATCCGCTGCGTATACTTTAAACCCGTTATACTCAGGCGGATTGTGACTCGCTGTGATCACGATGCCGGCAGCCGCCCCCAGATTCCTGACGGCAAAAGATAATTCGGGTGTGGGACGCAACTCGTCAAACAAATATGTACGAATTCCGTGTGCCGCCAATGTCAATGCCGCATTTTCGGCATACAGGCGGGAATGATGGCGCGAATCATAAGCGATCGCCACACCTTTCTCCTTGGCAATCGCTCCCTCTGACTCCAGAAACCTGGCCACACCTTCCGCGGCACGCCGAACCGTATAAATGTTCATCCGGTTCGTTCCCGCTCCGCGTACCCCGCGCAAGCCTCCCGTACCGAACGCCAGGTGCTGATGAAACCTCTCTTTCAACTCACGATCATCGTCTTTGATTTTCCTCAATTCTGCAGCCAGTTCTTCATCGAGTTTCTCATATGATAACCAATTCTGAATTCTTTGTTCCATATGTAGACCCTCCTCTTCCTTGTGCTGAATCCATCTGACATGTATTTGTATCTATGAATCAATGCACCAAAAAGTGCCGTTTACCAAATCCGCTCATGACATCGATTCCTTAAACGGCTCTTCCTTGAATTCCCTAATTCGTCATTTCACAAATCTGATATCGTGCTATTTTCAGAGATAATAAATAAAGCACCCCATCACTGAGATGCCTTTAAAATCATTACCATTTAGCCACGACGGCCTCCACGCCCACCGCGTTTTGATTCGCTTCGTTTCAAAGCAGCCAAACGTTCTTCACTGTCTTTCAGAAAACGGTTCATCTTATCTTCAAACGACAGGCGAGGCCCTCGTTCATTACGTGCACTACGTGGCGAACGACGTTCACGATCCCCTCCGCGATTGGGGGATCCTCCCTGAGGAGCTTCCGGTTGTTCTTTCGCTTGACGTATGGAAAGACCAATCTTGCCATCCTTGTCGACAGAAAGAACTTTGACCGTTACCATGTCGTTAACCTTCAGGTGATCGTTAATATCCTTTACATAGGTATCAGCGATCTCTGATATATGAACGAGACCCGTTGAACCACCCGGTAGCAGCACAAATGCCCCAAAATGAGTAATACCTGTAACTTTCCCTTCTAGTTTGCTGCCTACTTCAATAGACATGAAAAGAAACGCTCCTCCTCGAATAGAAAAAAAGGAATATAACAGTTCATATTTTAATAAATAAACGAAACTATGTCAAGAAAGCTACTGTCCCGGTTGGTAAATTATTTCCCCTTTTTTTACCATATTATATTTTCTTGCAAGTAATGCAATGTAATCATCGTTGTTTAGATTTTTGACTTCTGCATTGAGTTCTTGCAATTTTTGTTCCTGCTCTACCAGTTGTTGATTGAGTTGTGCTCTCTCTTGTTCCAGTTGCCTGAACTTTGGAGCTTGGTCAAAAAAATAGGTGTAGACCGCCCAAAGCATGAAGACAAAGAGGAAACAAGATCTCAATTTCAGCTTCCGTTTTCTACCCGCCTGCGGAACATGGATGGGAAACGTATTGTTTCTATCGATTGGAACGATCTTCGATCGCCGTTTCTTCGCTGTAGAGAGCATGGAAACACCCGCTCCTATCCTTTTGGATCTTTTGGTTCCTCATCGTCTTTGCGATTAAAGAACCAATTCGACAAGGAGACAAGAAATCCTTTTACCTTTTTCATGTGTTTCCAATATCGTACCAAAGGCTCTTCTATAGGTACAAATACCCTCTTTAAACCCTTATGCAGGAGTCGAAGAATAGGTCTGAAAGGCCATAAGATGACCGTTTCAATCACTTGTGCCACACGATCCAATGCCCGAAGGAGAGCCAGCAGCAATCGCCCGAGCAAAAGAAGCGGCTGAACGACAAGCAAGAGAAACATACGGTAGATCAAAAGACCAAGTGCTTTCATTCCGAGAATCACACCGACCGTTCCACTCACGACGATTTTACGGAATAACAAGCGATACACCAAAAGGCCCAGCAGGAGAATCACGAATACGTACAGACGAACATCCCCGTTATTCGCCCACATCAACGCCCAGAAGACGAGAACAAGCGCAAATATCCAGAACATGAGATCGAAAACCGGGTTAAGGAAACGAAGAAAACGCCATTGTTTCAAAACGACTCGATAGACATCATAAACGGCACCGAGAATGGCGCCCGAAATGCTCATCGCAATCAGGGTGAGGTATTGTGTCATCAAACTCACCGCATGCCCCCCTCTCTACATGTGAATGCGGGGGATCAGCGGAAAAGCTTTCCGAAAAACCCCTTTGCTTTTTCTGCCGGCGACAGCCCTTCGTCAAAATACCCCATGTCGTAAATCATCCCCTCGATTGCGACGACCCCGTTTTCCAAACTTAATGTCTTGATATGCAAATTTTCTCCGCGTATGGCCAGTAGTCCGTAAGCTGTTTGCAAGATAAATTCATGTGAGTCGAAACTTTCCACGTTCATCACACCGGTGACTTGCAGGCTTTGGCGGTTTAACATCATGACTTCATGGCGCTCATATTGCTGTTTATGAGGCACACGTTGACGTTCCTCTGCCATTTTCATTCCTCCACGCATCCATAGTGTACAAGGTACACTACAATTTATGTGATCGAGGGACAAGATAGTACTTGTTCCTCTTTGCAATTTATGCGTCAAGGAGAAAAAAAGTTGCATACTGTGTGGAAAACAAAAAGAGGATGACCTCATTCGTCATCCTCGCTGTCATCCCATTCGGGATTCCCGCTCTTTCTCGTTTCGGAAAGAACCGTATACATCTCTGCCGCCTGTTCCTTTTTTACATGCTCGGCGATCGCATGAACTTTCACTTCGACTATTTTCGTTCCGAAAGTAATGGTGAGTACATCATCAACACGCACTTCTGTGCTGGCCTTGGCTGGGCGGCCATTGATCTGGATGCGCCCTTGATCACAAATTTCCTTCGCAAGCGTCCGTCTCTTGATCAGACGGGAAACCTTAAGAAACTTGTCAAGACGCATTTATTTCGATGCGATAGCTTCTTTCAATTTGTTTCCAGGCTTAAATGCAGGCACAATCGATTCGGGAATTTCGATCGTTTCACCCGTCTGCGGGTTACGGCCGCTGCGCGCGGAACGTTTGCGCGTTTCAAACGTGCCAAAGCCAATCAACTGTACTTTTTCCCCTTCTGCCAATGCTTCCCCGATAGACTCAAGAAAAGAGTTGATCGCTGCTTCTGCATCCTTCTTGGTCAAACCGCTTTTTTCAGCAACCTTATTGATTAAATCCATCTTGTTCATAAGAAACAATGTACCCCTTTCATTGACACTGTCAATATGTAGCCTTGTTGGTTATTCGTTCTACTATCCTTGAAATCCTGCTTGTCTCACGATTTTCTTTAGAAATTCGCAATAAATTTTGGTTCCCGGCACTAGATCTGTTTCGCCTCCGTCCAGTACCGGTCCATCTCTTCCAGATCGGCATCTTCCAAAGAGCGCCCTTGTTCCCTAACCCTCTGTTCAATGAAGGCGAACCGTTTGCGGAATTTCTCATTGGTTTTGGCCAGGGCCTCTTCCGGGTCAATCTTGAGAAAGCGGGCAAGATTTACGATTGCGAACAGCAAATCGCCAAATTCCTCTTTGATGTTTTCCTGATCTTGCGCCTCACGAAGCTCCTTCCACTCTTCTTCAACCTTTGCGTATACGGGTTTGATATCCGGCCAGTCGAAACCGACGGAAGCAGCCTTTTTCTGCAGTTTCACAGCAGACATCAGAGCCGGAAAGCTCCTTGGAACCGAATCGAGAAGGGATTGCTCCTGTTCCAGGTGTTTCTCACGTTTCTCCTTTTTCTTGATTTCCTCCCATTTCGCTTCCACATCCTTAGCATTCTTAGCATCGGACCTGGCAAACACATGCGGATGTCGCCGAATGAGTTTGTCGTTAATTCCCTTGACGACATCGTACGCATCAAACATTCCCTCTTCGGCAGCTATCTGTGCATGCAATGCCACTTGCAAAAGAAGATCTCCCAGTTCTTCACACAGATCATCCGGATCGTCCCGATCAATCGCATCAGCCACTTCATACGCTTCTTCCAGCACATATTTGCGAATCGACTGATGCGTCTGCTCGCGATCCCATGGACATCCTCCCGGGCCGCGCAAAAGCTCCGTGATCTCGACCAGCCGCCAAAATTGTCTGTTGATCACCGCGTCGTTCGTTGCAGGAGGGATATACAGCGTTGTCAGATGATCGATCCACTCCACCCGGTCAATCTCGTACAAGGGTATGGTCTCTACTCTTTCTTCCCCTTGGATACCGATCGCGCGCGTCAATGTAACCGGATAATCATCCGGATAGTGTACCATCAATGTCAATTTGACATCACTGGCGAGGTCACGAGAGTATACTTCCACGACGAACGTATGCAAGGACGGATTCAAATGTTTGCTTAAGAGCGTAGTCCCGTTGAGAATCGAAACCCCTTCTGTAGGGTCGACCTCTAAACGAAGAAAGAGTTCATCCAGGAAAGAGTGTCCCGGACCCACTTTCACATCGACCTGGTGTTCTGAGCTCTTTTGCAAGAGTAATCTCACAGTTTCTTCGGCCACCCCCGGATGACCGGGAACCGCGTAGACGATCTCTCTTTTATCCTTTGCCTCCTGGAACAGCTTGTCCACAATCGTTTCATAGACAGTTGCAAAGTCTTCCCCTTGTTCATAAATATCATCAAATGATAGGAAACTTATACCTTTTTCAGCTAAATCTTTTGCTAAAGGGTACCAAGTGGTTCGCAAAAAAATATCCTGGACCCGCTTGAGCACCTCATAGGTACCGATCGGCAAGTCCGACCACGATCCGGAGCCAAGACCTACCACGTGGATGATTGGTCGATGGTTCAAAGTCATTCAAAGATCCCTCCCTTGTCCATTTGTCTCAGATTGTGTCCCTACACATTTTCCCCTGAATCAAAAGATGAACGGCCGCTCCGAGTGCGGACTTACCCCTTGGCCTCTCGGAAGCGACCGGAATGCCGTCTCGCATAGGCACCGAATTCCGAAGAACTTGGATGTAACCATCAAATTAACTTCAACCATTGAAACACACGCACGATGGTAGGCCCGATCCTCGGAATGGAGCGGATATCCTCTTTTGTTAAACTGCCCGTCACAAGCAACGAGAATCCATAAACGACCCCAGCCGCAGTGATCGCCAGAAGGACAGTCCCAACATACGCCATCCGCTCCACAGGCATCACGTTCATGAAATAAGGGAGACATTGACGCACTACGGAAAAAGCGGCTACAGCCATAAAGAATGTTGACAGCATCGGGCGCCATAAGAGCAGCTTCATATCGAGAACAACCCCGGTTCTGCGATATACTTCCCACAAGTTGAGCAAGGTGGCAACAAAGTATGAAATGACTGTAGACATGGCCGCGCCTTCAATTCCCCAAAGCGGTACAAGCGCCAAGTTGAGAAACAATTTGAAAGATCCGCCGATCAACAGATTTCGCACAGGCAGATAAACGATTCCCATTCCCTGAAGGATCGCCGACGTGGTCACCTGCAGTGATGACACAAGCGTCGCAACCGAAATGACAGTGATCGCACGCGCACCTTCCGCATCTTTGAACAGCATGATATCGATCGGCTTGGCCAGTAAAGCCAATCCCACCGACGCGGGAAGAGCGATCAACATCGTCATCCGCATGGCCAACTCGATACGGTTGTAGACGATCCGTTTGTTCCCGAGCGCGAGGCCCGCAGAGATCGCGGGCATAACCGCTGCGCCGATCGCTGTGGCAAACGTCGAGGGAAGCATCATCAGCTTGAACGCGCGCCCCGATAACAGGCCGAACATCTCCGTTGCCTCATTTTGTGTATATCCGTTGTCTTTCAACAAGTTTACTACGGTGAGCACATCCACATTATTCATTAAAGGAACGACCATCGCACCGAGAGAGACGGGCAGCGCGTACCAGCACAATTGTTTGACGATCTCCCAAGTCGATTTCGGTTTCACGCGGTTTTGCATTCTCGCATCATGGCGGAAAAACTCTCTCCGTTTCCAAATAAACCATAACAAGACGAGAAACGAAGCGATGGCTCCGGTCACCGCGCCAAAAGCCGCCCCTGCCGCAGCATATTCCGACCCGTACGGCAGCAGCAGAGTGGCAGCAACAAGAATCGTGGCTACACGCACGATCTGTTCCACTACCTGCGATACCGCGGTGGGATTCATCTCCTGCCAACCTTGAAAATATCCTCGAATCGCGCTCATGACAGGAACGACAAGGAGCGCTGGCGCAATGGCTCGGATTGCATAGGCAGATGCTTCATCGCCAAAAAAAGAGGCGAACAATGGCGCACCGAAAAACAGTAAGACAAAAAACACGATCCCGGTTACCATCAGTAAAATTGCAGATACGCGAAATACATTTTTCGCCCCTCGGTAATCCCCAATGGCGATATGTTCCGCAACAAATTTCGAAACCGCTATTGGAAAACCGGCTGTGGATAGGAGTAAGAGTGTCGAATAGATCGGATAAGCCATTTGATAGAGTCCTAGACCGTGATCGCCTATAATATTCTGTAAAAAGATCGTGTACACCGATCCCAGCACTTTGGAAATCATTCCTGCCAAAGCGAGTATAAAGGCTCCACGTATGAACAGGTTCCGTTCGCTCATCCCCCCGCCCCTCCTCTTCGGTGTCCACATTATACCATAGGTCTTGGCCTTTATATTCACACTTATGGTATGCGCATGTCCATGAAAAAAGCCCAAAAAAGAGGCAAGCTCATCGCCTGCCTCTATGTACCCGTATATAAAACTAGATCAATAATTCCTTTTTTTGAAAACCGACTACTGTTCCATCTGTTTCGCGAGGAATCCAGCCGCTGTTTCGGCCACCTTGGTTTCCAGATCGCCCATTTTCACTTGATCTTCGCGAGAAAGTAGAAGAACGGCGCCAATCGGGTCACCCGCAGCAATAATCGGTGCAATCACTCGAGAGGTGAAACGCTCTGTACGATCACGTATTATTTGATAATCTCCAGGTGTCGTATTCACGATCGTCTTACGTTCTTCCATCGATTTTTCGACATCGGCACCGATCGGCTTGTCCAAGAATTCCTTTTTGGATGCGCCCGATACGGCGATCACGACGTCGCGATCTGTGATGATCGCAATATGCCCTAAACTTTCCGCCAATGAATCCGCATACTCTTTTGCAAAATCACCGAGTTCACCAATGGGGGAATATTTCTTGAGAATGACTTCCCCATCACGGTCGACGAAAATCTCCAACGGGTCTCCTTCACGAATTCGAAGCGTGCGACGAATCTCTTTCGGAATCACGACACGGCCAAGATCATCAATTCTTCGTACGATACCTGTAGCTTTCATGTAGAGACTTCGACCTCTCTTTCTTTGGTGTAATGAATTTCCATGGGCTAAGGAGGGGAGACATCTCTTCTTTGGTTGCCATTATCTTGTCCATTTGCGTCTTTTTTAACAATGGTAGTTATTGGCGCCATTCCTGTGTGTTACACATTTGGAAGCTCCTCGAAGAGTGTTAGTAGTGTGTGCCCACAAAGAGTAATTATTCATTGCAAAGAAAAAGCCGCCATATCTGGCGACCTGCGCTTATAATTGAATCTTGATATTCGCTTGTTCCTTGGCTTGTGCCATGATCTTGTCCCAAACCGCTTTCTTCTGGTTGTCGATATATAAAATGCGCACCTGTTGTTTCATCTTCTCGAAGGGCTGTATATCCCTTTTCATTACCTTGATGATATGGTATCCGTATTGCGTTTTTACCGGATCGGAGAGCTGACCGATCGGGAGTTTCAAGGCCGCATCGGCAAATTCGGGCACGTAGTTCGATAGAGCAGCATTCCCCAGATGCCCGCCGTTATCCTTGGCGCTCGGGTCGATCGATACTTCTTTCGCCACTTTGGCAAAGTCCTCGCCTGCAAGCAGCCTCGCTTTCACCTTTTTCGCTTCTTCTTCACTTTTAACGAGGATATGGTAAACGTCGGCGGTCGAAAAATTCACCGGATGATCCTCGTAGAATTTTTTCAAATCAGCATCTGTCGGCTTTAATTCATTGGCTTTGAGATCCTGGTAGCCTTGCAGATACAGGTCGTCTTCCGCCAATGTTCGAATATCGTTATCGGTGATATGGTATTCTTTCAGCTTCGCCTCAAAAGCGTTTTTATCGCCTTGATAAACCAGTTGCGTGACCTGATCTTTATACTGTTGCACAAGGCCGTTGATTTTGCTCGTATCGATCTTGACTCCTGCCGCTTTGGCTTGCGGCAGGATGATTTTTCTTAGCAAGATATATTCCTGTAGAAATTCACGCTTCGCCTCATCCGTATCCGGGTACGTCGGAACGAGCAATTTCCGCTGAAAATTGAATTGTTTCTCGAACTCGTCCCGCGTGATTTCTCCGCCTTTGTAGGTCGCTACAACCGACTGGCTCGTTCCTGATCTCCCCATCCAAACAAAGAGGCTGAGTACGAGTATCAAAGCGAGAAACAAGGAGGCCAGAGGGATCATTTTTCGTTTCTTAAACATTAGAAACGACCTCCTCACCCTTCGGTACGATCTTGTATTCTTCCATGAATTTCTCAATGAGGCTGAGAATTTCTGTACCTTTAAGTCCTTTCACACGCAATGTAATCGTGATGTGTTGCCCTGCCATCAGATTCATGCGGTTCGGAAATTTTTGACTGAGAGAGAACAACTTCTCCCCGTGGATACGCTGGTTTTGCCGCTCTGACAACTTAAGGATCACATCATGGCCTTGCTGCGTAATGGAAGTGAAATCGTATTGGATCGCGTACGCCTTGATTCTTGTCACCGCCAACAGATTGCGCACTTCCTGCGGCAGATCCCCGAAACGGTCTTCGATCTCCTCTTCCAGATCGGTAACATCTTGCAGCGTCTTGGCAGCTACAAACTTCTTGTAAATTTCGATCTTCTGCATGGAATCTGTGATGAAATCGCTCGGAATATAGGCATCCACAGACAATTCCACTGTCGGATCGACTTTTTCTTCTTCCACTTCGCCTTTCAACTCGCGGATCGCTTGGGCGAGCATATCGGAATATAGATCAAACCCGACCGATGCGATAAATCCGTGCTGTTCCGCGCCGAGCAGGTTCCCGGCTCCGCGGATCGCCAGGTCACGCATAGCGATTTTAAAGCCGCTACCAAGCTCCGTGAATTCTTTGATGGCTTGAAGCCGTTTTTCCGCGACCTCCGTCAGCACCTTGTCCCTCTGATACGTGAAATATGCATAGGCGATGCGGTTGGAGCGCCCGACACGACCGCGCAACTGATACAATTGGGACAAGCCCAGACGGTCGGCATCGTAAACAATGAGCGTATTGACATTCGGAATATCGATCCCCGTCTCGATGATCGTCGTCGATACCAAAACGTCCGCTTCTCCTTCGAGGAATTCCAGCATGACCCGTTCCAATTCTTCCTCGCTCATCTTGCCGTGACCGACGACAACCCTCGCTTCAGGTACGAGCATGCGGATGCGTTCTGCCATTTGATCGATCTCGCGTACCCTGTTAAACAGGAAATATACTTGTCCGCCACGCCCCAGTTCGCGTTCGATCGCTTCGCGCACGAGACTCGGACTGTATTCGACAACGAACGTTTGCACGGGAAACCGATTTTCCGGTGGTGTCTCGATCACCGACAGATCGCGGATTCCCAGCATCGACATATGCAGGGTTCGGGGGATCGGCGTCGCCGTCAATGTCAGGCAATCCACGTTCGTTTTCAATTGTTTGATTTTTTCTTTGTGGGAAACTCCGAAACGTTGCTCCTCATCGACGATCAATAACCCTAAGTCTTTGAACTGTACGCCTTTGTGCAGCAGGCGATGTGTACCAATCACGATATCGACAGTGCCATCCTTTAATCCCTGTAGTACTTCCTTCACCTGGGCCTTCGTGCGAAAACGGGACACGACCTCGACTCTGACAGGAAAACCGGCGCAGCGTTCTTTAAACGTCTCATAATGTTGCTGGGCGAGAATCGTCGTGGGAACGAGTACAGCCACTTGCTTTCCGTCCATCACCGCTTTGAAAGCCGCGCGTATGGCCACTTCCGTTTTTCCGTACCCCACGTCGCCACAAAGAAGGCGATCCATCGGACGGCCCATTTCCATATCCTTCTTGATTTCCGCAATGGCGCGAAGTTGGTCGGGCGTCTCTTCATAGGGAAACATCGCTTCAAAATCGCGCTGCCATTGCGTATCGGGAGAAAAACTATATCCGGGTGCCGCTTGGCGCTTCGCATACAGCTTGATCAACTCTTCCGCGATATCTTTGACGGAGTTCGCCACGCGGCTTTTGACGCGCGCCCACTCGTTTCCCCCGAGCGAATAGAGTTTTGGCTCCTTCTCTTCCCCGCCGATATATTTTTGCACCTGGTCGATCTGTTCGACCGGCACATACAGCTTGTCGTTGCCCGCATATTTGATGTTGAGATAATCTTTGTGAATCCCGTCGATCACGAGCGTTTCGATGCCCATGTATTTTCCGATTCCGTGATTGACGTGTACCACATAGTCGCCTACGCGTAAATCTTGATAACTTTTAATTTTCTGCGCGTCAGAGATCGTCTTGATACGCCTTGCTTTACGCTGCTTGTTCGTAAACACTTCCGCTTCCGTCACGATCGCCAATTTCAGATCTGGCAATTCAAAGCCGGATGTCAAATTCCCGAGAAAAATGGCCGGACGTATGCCGAGCGATCGGATATCTTCAATGATATCCACCTGCATCTCATAGTCGCTAAGCACACGTTCCAACCGATCCGCGCGCTCTCGGTTAGCCGCGAGGAATAGTACCCGGTATCCGGTTTTCTCCCACCGCTCAATCTCCGATTTGAGGACATTCATTTGCCCATGAAAGTTTTGCATCGCTTTGGAGGAAACATTCACAATATTCTGGGTAGATATACCAGGAATCTGTCTCATAAACAATGACATGAATAAGCGGTCTTTCGTCTTGTCGACAAAGAGGGCATTGCGATCCACTCGAGGCAGGATACCCGGTAAGATTTCCCCATGTTCCAAAGCGGCCGTCTCCATTTCCGCCTCTTCTCTCTCGATACGCTTTACCTCTTCGCGCAGACGTCCGGGCTCGTCAAATACATAGAGCGTATCGGCGGGAAGATAATCGATCAGGGTAGGATTGGAAGGATAGAGGAGATGCACGTAACGCAGCAAGCCGGGAAAATTGACCCCCGCTCCCATTTTCTCCACGTCTGATCCGACATACTGATCGAGACGTTCTTTTAGTGTTTCGTCTGTGATTTTCGCTTGATGATCTTTCAATCGTGCAGCGAGTGCGGCACCACACGCTTCAATGCGTTCCGGGCTAGCAATCACTTCTCGGATCGGCCATAAGGTAATCGTTTGCAGTTTTTCATTGGAACGCTGGGTGTTAGGATCAAACGTGCGTATGGAATCGATCTCAACATCAAAAAGTTCGATTCTCACCGCTTCATCTTTCGTGATAGGGAATAAATCAATAATCCCCCCGCGAACGGAAAATTCTCCTTTGGATTCGACCATATCGACTCTCTCATACCCGAGATAGACGAGATGGGAAATCAACGATTCCAGTTGGATTTCCTGACCTACTTCGAGCGTCAAGGCCGCTTGGGCAAACACCTGTCTCGGCAGTAACGGCTGGTGCAATGCGGCGAGCGGCGCGATGACCACGTCAGCTTTGCCCTCTATAAGCGCTTGTAAAACACCGAGACGAGCGGAAGCCTGTTCGGGGGAATATGCCATCACATCGAGGATAGCCGTTTCCCGTTCTCCAAATAGATATATGGAATCCCGCGGCAACAGTTCTACGAGGTCGTCATATACCTGCTGGGACTGTTGCATCGAGGATGTGATGATCAAAAAAGGGCGTGCCAAAGAGGCCCGCAATCCCGCCATATACAGGTGTTTCGCGGACCCGGTCAAACCGGTTACCATTTGTTCGTGGAATCCTTGCTCAAACCCTTTCTTCAGCGAAAGAAAATGAGGGTCTGACTCGATGACCTGTAATAACGATTGCAATGACAATGAACATCCCCTCCGCAAGAGCAAAAAAGCCTTAGCCACAACGACCAAGGCATATATTCGTGAGTAGACTTTACTGCAGTGGATTCTCAAGCAACATTAACTCGGGATGCTGCTCCAGTGCCTGTTGGCAAAAGTCGCAGACGGTCTTCACATAGGCACGATTCTCCACTTTATTATAGCTAATTATATCGGCATGCTCTTCCGGCGTCAAGGAATGAAAGCCCAGTCTCCTGTCATCCACGCGGTTCCCGTCCACTTGGCCGATATAAGAATGACAATGGCGGCAATAATAGATGATTTGCAAGGTCATCCCCCTCTTTTGAACATGCTCGATCGGAAGCGCGTCAACAATTACATGAGTAGTATGACCGCGGAATAGGAAAACCATACCTTGAATCACTTTGAAACCACTTGCAGTTTGTTAGAGGGATTTCTTTAAAAACTTGAAATTTCGTGCTTAGGTGGATGTGGCGCATGCTCATTTATTAAACTGATTCATCGCCTTTTCAAACCCGTCTGTCAAGATACATGCCATCGCTTCAACCGCCCGCTTCACGGCTTCTTCCATCAACGGACGTTCTTCACTGGTGAAACGGGACAGGACATGATTGATTACATCTCGCCCCGGTGCCGGGCGGCCAATGCCGATGCGGATACGATAAAATTCTTGGGTTCCCAAATGAGAAATGATCGATTTGATGCCATTATGTCCTCCCGCACTTCCTTTCACGCGCAGACGCAGCGAACCGGGTGGAAAATCCATGTCATCATACAGGATGATGAGATCTTCAATAGACGGCTTATACCAATCCACCAAGGCACGCACGGATTGCCCGCTCAAATTCATGTAAGTCATCGGCCTCACAAGCACGATTTTCTCCCCGCGATCGATCCCTTCCCCATAGAGTGCCTGAAACTTATTTTTCGTAACATCGATCCCGAAAGTCTTCGCTGCTTGATCGATCACATCGAAGCCGATGTTGTGGCGCGTGCCCTCGTACTCCTTCCCCGGATTCCCTAAACCAACGAATATTTTCATGATCCATCCCCATCCCGTTCAAATTTACAGGTAGCCCTCCATGCCGCAAGCTGCGCCATCAGAGGATGAAAAGTTTTTTGTGCAGGAAGAGAGATTTGAAGCTGCCATAAGCAACAGAGTGACTTTTGGGTGGATCGTATCGCTTTGCAGCGCAGAGGTGAGTTGAAGGTCGTTCCGCTTCCTTAAACCGTTCAAGAGGCCATATGCTTTGCGCGTAATAGCGACCTTGAAGGTCGTCTCGCAACATTTGATTATAATTCCATGCGCGAGACGACCTTCACGGAGCATGAGCGCAAAGCAAATGGCCTAAAGAACCCAAGCGCAAAGCGATACATCCACCCAAGCACTAGTTTTCAAGGTAGCCTCACAATCATCGTTCAATATAACTTTGTTCAAGGCTTCCGTCAATCCGTATGCCATCGAAATGATCCAATCGTCTGGGTCATGACACTTCCCTTTCTGTCTCCATCTCATTTCAAGAAAAAAGGATGTGAGTACACAAGGATCCCCTCTTACCTAAGCGAGAGTTGTCCCGTCCCCTACATCCTCAAATGGCTATTCATGTAATGGGCACATGATTATACATAAGCTTCTTCGCCTTTTCCTTCCGTATCATGCACGAGTTCAGGTTCTTTCGGTTCGATTTCCAGTTCCGGGGGGGCGTTCTTCGGTTCGATTACGGAAAGAACCACTTGATCCGGATCCGATTTGAGTTCACAACGTTCGGGAATCGGCAATTGGCCGACAAGCAATGCCTGGCCGATTTCCAGAGAACTGATATCCGCTGACACATGTTCGGGTACGTCCGCGGGCAAGGCTCGCACCATCACTTCACGCACTTGTTGTTGCACGATCCCTCCGCGCTTTTCCACCTGCTCCAAACCGACGAGGATGATCGGCACATCCACGTCCACAGGTTCATTCATTTGAACCGCATGAAAATCGATATGTAAAACCCGCTTACTGACAGGCTCGCGTTCAATCTTATGAACCATCGCCGAATAGGTGCCTTTCCCGTCGACCTGTAGCTCGACAAGTCCATAACCGTTGTGATGAGCCAGCTTTTTAAACGCTTCTGGAGTGATATAGATGGGGGTCGGTTCGACCGACTTACCGTACAGGATCGCAGGTACTCCCCCTTCACGGCGAATCTGATTGCGTTCCCCTTTTGTGAGTGCTGTTCGCAAGCCCGCTTGTAAAATGATTCGCTCCATACGTGGATAACCTCCTATTCTTCCATCACAGTATCAGGTTATCCAACTTGGCGGGAAACTATCATAGCAAATGTTCTTTTACTGCTTTGCACAAGTGCCGTAAGAACCCCTCGCGCAAATCCTCCCTTTTTAATGCGAAATCGACCGTCGCTTCGAGATAACCGCTTTTGCTTCCGACATCATACAACTTGCCTTCGAACATGTAAGCGATAATCTCTTGCATGCGGTTCAGTTCACGCAAACCGTCGGTCAATTGGATCTCTCCTCCGATGCCTGGGGATAGATTCTGAAGAATGGAGAAAATCTCCGGATTGAGTATATATCTGCCCGCGATCGCAAGATTGGACGGGGGATTGGACTTCGGTTTTTCCACCAAATCGCGTACGCGGTAACGGTTGGTGGCAAGCGTTTCTCCATCGATGATTCCATACTTGTGCACATCAGACCATTCGACGGGAAGCACCGCCAACACGTTGCTTTGCGTTTGCTCATACACGTCGATCAATTGTTGCAGACAAGGGACTTCATGATCGACCACAATATCCCCGAGCATCACTGCAAAGGGTTCGTTCCCCACAAATGTGCGCGCACAAGAGATCGCATGGCCTAAACCGAGCGGCTCTTTCTGCCTGATGTAGTGAACGTTCACCATGTCAGAGATGTCTCGCACCTGACGCAATAGCTCGTGTTGGCCTGCCCGTTCCAATATCACTTCCAATTCGAACGATTTGTCAAAATGATCTTCGATCGCCCGTTTATGCCGCCCGGTAACGATCAGGATATCCTCGATGCCTGAATGCACCGCTTCCTCGATAATCCATTGGATCACAGGCTTATCGATCAGGGGAAGCATTTCTTTCGGCATCGCTTTGGTGGCGGGGAGAAAGCGCGTTCCCAGACCGGCCGCCGGAATAATCGCTTTCGTTACTTTCACAGGAATCACTCCATACAAAAATCGACATCGTAGATTCTTGTAGAAAAAGCGGGGTCGTCCCCCGCTTGTTTCGATCAGTCAAACAATGTGCTTACGGATTCTTCATTATGAATGCGTTCGATCGCCTGCGCGATCAGGTTCGCAACAGAACGTACTACGATCTTCGAACTTCTTTTCTCTTCAGGAAGGTAGATGGAATTCGTCACGACCACTTCGCGGATGACCGAATCTTCCAAGCGTTGGATGGCCGGGCCGGAAAAGACGGGATGCGTACAACACGCATAGACGGCTTTGGCTCCCCGTTCGATCAGTGCCTTGGCCCCTAGAGTAATCGTCCCCGCCGTATCGATGATATCATCAATCATGATGGCAGTCTTGCCTTCAATCGAACCGATAATGTTCATGACTTCCGCGACGTTCGGTTCGGGACGGCGTTTATCAATAATGGCTATCGGCGCTCCTAAACGCTCTGCCATTCCCCTTGCCCGCGTCACGCCACCCATATCGGGAGAAACGACAACGATATCTTCCAAATTCTTCTCCTCGAAATAAGAAGCGAGAATCGGTTCTGCGATCAAATGATCCACAGGGATATCGAAGAAGCCTTGGATTTGTCCAGCGTGGAGATCCATGGTAATCACACGATGGGCGCCCGCTGTCTGAATTAAGTTTGCCACCAACTTTGCCGTAATCGGATCCCGCGCCCGAGCTTTTCGGTCTTGGCGCGCATATCCATAATATGGGATAACTACATTGATTGTGCCGGCTGACGCACGCTTCAACGCATCCACCATGATCAACAATTCCATCAAATGTTCATTACAAGGCGCAGAAGTAGGCTGAATCACAAACACATCGCAACCACGTACGCTTTCCTCAAGTTTCACGCGTATCTCTCCATCGGAAAAGCGGGTCACGTGGGAAATGCCCAATTCAATATCCAATGCTTTTGCAATTTCTTGAGCCAGTTGCGGATTAGCGTTACAGGTAAAAACTTTCAGCTTCTTATCACGATATCCCATGTACTGAACTCCTCACTTTTTCAGGCTCCGTTCTTTCAAACGGGCCTCTAATTTCGCTTGATATCCTTCTTTAGTCACCTGTCGCTCTCGGGCGATCGCCAAAGCACCGTCCGGAACGGAATCGGTAATCGTCGAACCTGCGGCCACATACGCGTGGTCACCTACGGTTACAGGCGCAACGAGATTGGAATTGCTGCCGATGAAACTGTGATCGCCTACAACCGTGCGATGTTTCTTCACGCCATCGTAATTAACGGTGATCACGCCACAGCCGATATTCGTATGGCAGCCAATATCCGCATCCCCTACATATGCGAGATGTGGAACTTTACTTCCTTTACCGATGACCGAATTCTTAATTTCGACAAAATCCCCGACTTTCACGCCATCTTCAATCTTTGTACCCGGGCGGATATAGGTGAAGGGGCCCATGGTCACATGGTTGCCGATCGTAGCGCTATCGAGAACCGCCTGCTTGATTGCTGTATAGTCTCCCACTGTGCTTTGCGAAATCTGCACATTCGGGCCAATTTCACACCCCGAGCCGATCCTCGTTCCTCTTTGCAAATAGGTGCCAGGATAAAGAACCGTATCCGCACCGATCTCTACATCCGCGTCGATATAGATAGAGTCCGGATCGACCATGGAAACACCATTCTTCATGTGATGCAATCGGATGCGTCTTCGTAAAATCCCATCGACATGGGCCAATTGGGCGCGATCGTTTACACCCAAGATCTCATCAGAATCCTGCACGGTGTATGCTTCTACGCGAAGTCCCTGGCTTCGGATAATGCTTAAACAATCGGTCAGGTAATATTCCTTTTGCGCATTGTTGTTGTCCAATTGTCTCAATGCTTGCAGAAGCGCTCGATTATCAAAACAATATGTCCCTGAGTTCACTTCCGAAACCGCTTTCTCTTCTGCCGTTGCGTCTTTTTCCTCAACGATGCGCAAAACACTGCCGTCCGTATCACGTATAATTCGTCCATAACCGAAAGGTTGATCAACAATGGCAGTCAAAACGGTCGCTGCGGCACCTTTTTCCCGATGAGTCGAAAGCATCGCTCGAATCGTTTCTGCTGAAATCAAAGGGGTATCTCCGTAACACACCAGTGTGGTTCCTTCAAATCCTGAAAGCTGGGGGATCGCTTGCATGACAGCATGTCCGGTTCCCAGTTGCTCGTTTTGGTAAACAAATTCCACTTGTTCGCCAAGTTCTTCCCGCACCTGTTCGGCCAGACTCCCAATCACCACAAGCGTTCTTTGGATACCCGCCTGCTGCAGACTGTCCAACACGTGCCGGACCATCGGTTTGCCACAAACGGGATGCAACACTTTGTGCCGTTTTGATTTCATCCGCGTACCTTGACCGGCCGCCAAAACCACGGCATAGGCTTCAGACATCTCTCTTCCTCCCGATCCTCGTTTCCCGCATGTATATTCTATGCATATGTTTTTAGCATACGTCGAACCGAAAAAGGCTTTATGCGAAGCGTTTCACGGATGTACATCCGTGTCTCGTCGAAGCCTTTTTGACATCATGAAAGTATACGATGCGTTCATGCATATCTCCATGTATACTTTCACAAAGATAAGCAAAAATGATCGAACGATGTCCATTACACACTATAGCTTAAGAAAGCCCCTATTTCAACTTGGTAAAGAAACCCGTTCGTGAACAAAAAAAGAACAAGCATACATACAAAAGAAGGCTCTCGCATGTATGCTTGTTGAACACGTCTCGTATACAATTGCGGCTGTCTATCAATCGCGGCTTCTGGTACTGCACATGAAACTACGCACCTGAAGCAGCCATTTTTTCCGCTTGTTCGTAGGCGGCTAACACGGCATCCTCGATCATCTGGCGCGCTTTAGGCGTGATCGGGTGGGCGATATCGCGAAACTCTCCGTCAGGCGAACGTCTGCTTGGCATCGCTACAAAAAGTCCATTGTTTCCTTCGATGAGTCGCAAATCGTGAACAACGAATTCATGATCGATCGTGATCGATGCAATCGCCTTCATCCGCCCATCCGTGTTAACCCTGCGTAGACGCACATCTGTGATTTGCACCCCAAATTCACCATCCTTAGGTACGTGGTCATAATTTCCTCCATCCATCATATTCCACATTTTTTTCGAAACTCCTTCCCCGAAAGAGCTCCAATATGAAAAATTCACATGATTCTCATATTTTGATCCGTGTATGATCACGAGACTTTTTTTAAAACACTTTCCTTAGCGATCCGTTGGTCACATGTTTCGTGGGGAATATAAAGATTCCTTAAAGAGGACAGAAATGCCGCTTTTGGATGATATGGAAAGGGAATGGAATGTTTTTCGAACAGACACGGGGACAGATACCTGTTGACTTGTGGAGAAAGCGGGAAGCGTAACGATACGCTCCCACTGAGAGTCGCGACACCAAACGGTTAAAAGATCTACGATTCAAAATACGTTCCGGGAATCACTTTGACCTCTCTCTCGGTTTCATTCACAGAATCCAAGGTGGTCAAAGAAATATAGTCGTTTCCTACCAGCTTGTCTGTTGGCTCCGATGTCGACATAAAGACCCCTACCCCAACGACCTCCGCGTGAAATTCGCGCATCAGGTCAGTCATCGCTTTCAGCGTTCCTCCTGCTTTCATAAAGTCATCGATCAACAAGACTTTTTTCCTCTCGGGTAAAGAACGCCTGGACAATGACATCGTTTGGATACGCCTCGAGCCGGATACATAATTAATCGATACAGCGGATCCTTCTGTTACGCGATGGTCGCGTCGTACGACGATAGCAGGGATTTGCAAATAACGCGATGTGGATACGGCCAATGGAATTCCTTTGGTTTCGACCGTCAACACATACTCCGCTCCCGTTTTGCGGAAGGCGGAAGCGAACATCCGCCCTGCCATGTCGAGAACTTCCGGTTTTCCCAGAATGTCCGACATATAAAGATAGCCGCCGGGTAATATCCGTTCTGGGTCTGCCAACACGGTAGCCATTTCCTTTACAAATTGTTCTGCTTGCACACGTGAACAGTCGGGGATGTAACGGACCCCACCCGCAGCCCCCGCCTGTGTCTCAAGTTGGCCCCAACCTTCTTGCTCAAATACTTCACGGATGATCGCCAAATCTTCAGACAGAGACGACTTGGCCGACGATAATCGATCCGCCATATCCGTTAAGGATAAGACGCGATTGGGATGTTCCAGGAGCGTCTGCGTGATTCGTACGATGCGTTCACTGCGACGCATATGCGCCACCTCCCGATCCTCTCGTCAAACACGAACATTATTAAGGAATCATACCATTTCTTTCGTGTTTGATGCAAGGGATTGACTCATCATTTTACGAGCCAATAATAAATCACTATGCTTGTCCACATCCGTACCGATTTGCGGATAAGGACTGATGATCGCTTTCGCACGAATATCAAACAATTCACTGAAACGTTGTTCCAACTGAGCCAAGCGTAAAAACCCGTATACCTGGGAGAGGAGAAGACGGCACGTGAAGGACCATCCCAATTCTGCAGAAATTTTCAAGGGGCTTTTGCGGTTTCGCAGAATCTCTTCCACCCGATTCGCCACACGCTTGATCACGGCCGGCCGTACGAGGAAGAGATTTCCGCCCGTAAACACGCCCTCGCGTAATTTGACATACGTGCGTTTCATCCTCGGAAACTCGCGTTCCGTATCTTCCTTTCTGATAATCGGGTAATAAAAATCAACGCTTGCATCCATCCCACAGCGCTCAAGGAAATCGTTCACCGCTTCCGTAGTTAAAAAGGGAATGTCACAAGTGGTAAGCAAGATCAGTTCATCCTCATGTTCCGCCTGTTCTACGCCAAGAAGCACGTTCTCCATGAGACGTTCACGCGCTTGAATGACACGAAGGCGCATGTTTCCCTGCTGCTTCACCCAAGATTCAATGTTCCTCGGACCTACAATGATCTGTTCGTCGATCGCCTGTACACCTGCCAATGCTTGTAAAACATAATCGATCATAGGCCTGTTTTCGATCGTAAGGAACGCTTTTTCCTGTTCTTCCAATCCTGTGATAAGCCCACCAGCCAAAATCACCGCACGCATGGAAGTCACCTGCTCTGTTCGTTCGTTTCTTCTCTATGGTTAGTATGAACAGAGGATCCTTTTTTTAGCCGTGACACTACAAAAACCGGCTCAGATACACTTCCCGTGAAAATCCGCGAAATGCGTTGTAGATGCGAAACGCGCGCGACTCGCGGTCGACGATGCCAAACACGGTAGGACCGGAGCCAGACATGAGGGCTCCTTGTGCACCGAACTCATACATCTTCTTTTTGATGCGTTCGACTTCCGGATGCATGCGAAATGTGACGCGCTCCAGTACATTTCCAAGATGTTCGGAAATCTTGGCAACAGGATTGTTTGCCTGAAGGGATTCGAGCATAGCCATTGTATTGGGATGGTCGGTAATCGCATTCACATCCAAAGCGCCATAAACATCAGCGGTAGAAACGGCGATCGGAGGTTTGACGAGAACGACCCACACGTGAGGAGGCGTGTGATGAATCCGCTCGATCTGCTCGCCTCTCCCCCTCGCGATAGCCGTACCCCCATAGACGCAGAAAGGTACATCAGAACCGATGGAAGCGGCCAGATGCGCCAAATCGTCGAGGGAAAGATGTAACTTCCATAGACGGTTTAACCCCCGCAAAACGGCCGCCGCATCGCTCGATCCGCCGGCCAGCCCAGCCGCGACGGGTATTTTTTTATCCAGATGAATATGTACCCCATGTTTGATTTGAAAGGTCCGTTTGATGAGAGCCGCTGCCTTATATGCCAGATTCCGTTCATCGGTGGGAATATAGGGTACCGAGCAGGAGATTTCGATACGATCTTCCTCAAGATGCTGTAACGTAAGATGATCGGAGAGATCGATCGTCTGCATGACCATTTCCACTTCATGATAACCGTCCGGCCGTTTGTACAAAACATCAAGCGTTAGGTTGATCTTCGCCCGGGCTTTTTCGATCACGTGCATGTGTACACCTACCTGATTCGTTCTTTTCCTACATCTTACCCGAAGAAGGAAGAAAGGGACAACTCTCAAGAAAAAGAGACCTATTAACAGGAAAATAGGGGCAATTTTTTTAATTATAGAAGGATTTGTATATATTCTGTCGAATCTAGTATTTTAGGTGATTTTAACCATATATAAAGGGAGGTACATTTTAAAATTAAAAAATTTTTCTTCCATGCCGCTTTTTAATTGTCTTGGCTATGGTTTTATCTGTTTCAGTAGGAACGATCTTTGCTGCAACCCCAAAAAGTATTGGTGGAGGTGGAAGTAGCACCAGCTATGAAAATGGTGTAAGTATGCTAGCAGGGGATATTTTGGTCACACAAGATACATCTTCTTCAGGAATAACAGGACATGCTGCTATTGTAGTCAGCCCTGGGAGTATTGTGCATATTAAGGGCCCGGGTTATCATCCTGAAATAGTTACCTATAATTGGTGGAAGTTAAACTATCCAAGAACACTAAAAGTAATTCGTTTTAATGATGCTACGAAAGCGGCAAAAGCGGGCCAATGGGCCTTGAACTACAAAACCAATTATTAGAATGCTTCATATGGACTGGGTTCCCTCTATGGTGATTATAATATGACATATTGTTCTAAAATAGTTTGGCAAGCCTTTTATTACGGTGCAGGAGTAACTCTTCCAACTTCATCAAATCCCGGATATTATATGCCGATGTGTTCTCCATATGATTTATTACGTGCCACAAATGTTACTACCGTTTATACAAAAGGAAATTGGTAAAGAATCCTTTGTCGAAATATTCATTCAGTAGAAAAGAGGGCCGATCATTACGGATGAGACGATTTAAAATAAAATGGGTCATACTGTTGATTTTGATTGGTTTCATTGTCGGCATTATTCTCGTAGGACATAGTGATTGGAATCGGGAATACCAATTCAAAAGAGGACTCGAACAATTAAAGTCAGTGGATGATATTGGATATGATTCGGATCTTGAGGCCGCAAAAGAAATCATTTCTATGCCTCGGCCCCTTTCTATAAAAATACTAAATCGTTCTATAAATACAAAACCGCAGCATCCCGCTTATCTTGAGGTAGTTGAAATGAATGGTAAAAAATATGAAATAGGGGTTGAGTGTTTTACGGATCCCCTTCCCTGGACTCCATTCGAAATCTGGACAATCACTACCGTTCAACGAGCGAAGTAGAGTTTCTTCGGAAAAGTATAAAGCCCCCTCGTTCCATGATCAGACACGAAGGGGCTCTTCTTTTATACCGCGACTACACTTTGGCAATACTCTTCATCTTTACCAACGCTCCGCCGACTGTCGAGACAGACATAGCGTTCCAACGTTGGAGGACTTGCAGAATAGGTTCGATCTTTTCGTAGAAAACAATCACGATTTCACCGGGCTCCAGTTCCTTCAAGGCGGTTTCCAGCGCTTCACACTCATCATAAATGATGCGATACTCGCGCTCGGGTACTTCGGCTTCTACCGCTTTTCGCATGATCTCGGCGATTTCCCCCCGTGCGCGACCGCGCGTATCCTTGTCTTCTTTGATGATCAAACGGTGAAAACCGTGTGCAGCCACACGCGCCGCCGTTTCCACGATTACGTTGTTTCGGTCTCCCGGTACGCCGATAATACCTGTGACCCGGTGAGCCGGCAAATGTTGTGCCATCTTGCAGATCGCGGCGAAGGAGTCCGGGTTGTGACCATAATCGACCATGACATACCCTTGGCCCACCTGATACAAGTTTGCCCTTCCCGGATTATGTACATCGCTACGGAACCCTGTCAGAGCCCGTGCGATCCGTTCGTGGCTCATCCCGTAAGCCCGGCATGCGGCGATGGATGCCATAGCATTGGCTACATGAAACTGGGCGACCCCATACATGGTGACGGGAATATCTTCTACAGGCATGACAGCCCTTTCCGTATCGCCACAGGCTTCAATAATCCAGTCATTCTTCAGAAAATAAGCCGTTCCCCCTTCCGCCAGGTGACGCATGATGACAGGATGATCCGCTTTTAAAGAGAAATACACGATCTGTTTTTTCGTTTTTTTCATGCGTGGATGACTCGGAATTTCTACGACATTCGGATCATCCGCATTCAAGACGACCGTCCCGCCGTCACGAACGCGTTCCGCGACAAGTGATTTGATAAAGATGAGATCCTCGATCTCTTCGATCCCGTCTTGTCCGATATGATCCGGTTGAATGTTGGTGATCACAGCCACATCCGCCCAATCGTAACCGAGACCCGATCGCACGATCCCACCTCTCGCCGTTTCGAGTACGGCGATCTCTACGCTCGGATCGCATAAGATCGTATGGGCGGAACGCGGCCCAGTGGTATCCCCTTTCTTGATACATGTACCACCGATATAGATTCCGTCTGTCGTGGTCATACCCACCGTACGCCCGGTGGCCATCATCACATGCCCGATCATCCTTGTTGTTGTCGTCTTCCCGTTGGTTCCCGTGATCGCCACGATCGGGATCCTTGAAGGAGAACCTTTCGGGAACAGCATCTCTACGATCGCGTCTCCGACATTGCGCGGTTGTCCGACAGAAGGGAAATGGTGCATCCTTATTCCCGGCGCCGCGTTGACCTCAATCACCGCTCCTCCTTCCCCCATCGGCTGTGAAATGTCTTTTAAGACGAGATCGATCCCGCAGACATCGAGACCGATAACTGTGGCGATGCGCTCACATAGACGCACGTTTTCTGGGTGAATGCTACTCGTCACATCGATGGCGATACCTCCAGTAGACAAGTTGGCATTGTCCCTCAGGTAAACAAGTTCGTCAGGCGCAGGAATATCGCTCAATCGGCGTCCCATGCGTGCCAGATAGCTGAGAACGAGCTCATCCACTTTGATTTTCGTCAATGGCTTCTCATGTCCCTCGCCTCGCAATGGATTGTTATTTTCCCGTGTGATCAGTTGCTCGATCGTGTGCTTTCCGTCACCGATGACATGAGCAGGCAAGCGTTCCGCCGCTGCGACCACCTGACCGCCGACGACCATGATGCGATAATGGCGCCCTTCGATATATTCCTCAACAATCACCCGCTCCGCTTCTTGTTTCGCCAGTTGAAAAGCACGCCTGACTTCGGCGGGAGTGTTCAGGCAAAGGCTGACCCCACGCCCTTGATTTCCGTCGTACGGTTTAATGACGACGGGTTTACCAATCTCCTTCAGCAGATCCAGCGCCTCCTGCTCGTCGGTGACCACACCCCCGCGCGGTACGGGGATGGCCGCGACATCGAGCAATCGTTTGGTTAGCTCTTTATCGCCGGCAATATCCACCCCGATCGCTTTCGTACTGTCGGCGATGGTCGCTTGTATACGCCGCAAATACTTGCCATAACCGAGTTGCACAAGACTTCCCTCATTGAGGCGCATGTAAGGGATACCTCTCTCTTTCGCCGCTTCCACAATTGCACGCGTGGACGGACCCAGCTCCGTTTTGGTAATGATTTGTTTGGCCTGCCGGATCTTTTCCTCCAACGGAAACGAATCATTTTTGACAAGCGCTTCCACCAGTTCGACAGCAGTACGTAACAGAAAGAGAGTACCCTTCTCCGCTTTGTACTCCACGACCACATCATAATATCCCGGTTCTCCCGCATAGAGCGTCTTCCCGAAGCAAACAGGCACTCCTGCCAGAACCGTGAGTTCAATCGCTACATGTTCCACAATATGTCCAAAATAAGTTCCTTCGTATAATCGTTCGATAAATCCGTACGGTCTCCCTGCAGCGCAATGATGATCGTGCAAACCGGGCAACAATTTGAGCAATCGGTCGATAAAGCCGGGAATCTCATAACTTTCTTTCTCTGTGAGATCTTCCAGATGCAATTTCATCAACACAACAGGTTTATAGTTATAAATATTCGGTCCGGGCAGGGTCCGAATTTCATGAATTCTCATGCCTTCAACTCCTCGTTCCCTCAGATTTCGAGGAATTCCTTTCTGCTTTTTCTATGATGGGTACACGGTCTCGCAAGTGAAACTTGTATCCATTCGGCAGGATATGTAACGTGACTCCACACAACGCTAAATCATCGTTCTCCCTCAATCCCCGCACATTGGAATAGGTAAGAGCCCCGGCATCCACGACCGTAACCGCACCGCTGCCGATGACACGAAACGTTTGATTTTCCACAACAACGGCAGTATTTTCATCAATGCCAAGTCCCAAATGATGCGGGTATTGCGCCACGGCTGACAGGAGACGCCCCAAACGTCCGCGTTGTGCAAAATGTTGATCGATGACAACCCCATGAATAAATTCCATTCCCGGTGCCATCTCCACAATACCGATACGTGGATTGGTCTCAGGTTCCCCCTCGACGATCATTGTGCTGGACATCATCGATGCACCCGCGCTCGTACCGGCGAGAAGCATGCCTTCTTCAAACCGTTTATGCAGCAGAGCATCGACCTCCGTGCCCCCGAGAAGCTCGGTAATCCTGATTTGATCGCCACCAGTGAAGAAAACGCATGTCGCTTCTTCAATCGCTTTCACGGCAGATCGTGCATTCGCATTTTCGCGAGACGACACATCAAACGTACGGACATCAGCAACCCCAAGCCTATGAAAGACCTCCAAATACTTGGCTCCCACTTCGAGAGGGACTTCGGTCGCCACCGTCATCACGACAACGCGGGCATGCGATCCGCCAGCCATCCGTACAACCTCTTGCAAAATTTCACATCTGTCTTCCTTATCTTCCGCCCCACCGATGATGACCAATCTCCCCGGTTCCTTGCTCAACCGTCAAGCCTCCTTGTTGAGAAAAAATGGTTGAAAAATGGTGAGTTCTAGAACCTATGATGACCCATTCACGGGATCCATATTCAAAAAAAGGAACCTGGACAGAAGTCCAGATTCCTTAAACGCCTCACTGAGGAAAGCCGCTACATGGCTATCTAGGCTTCTCCTCAAGCATCGCCTGCTCGGCAATCTCGATCGCCCGTTTCACCATGTTTCCTGCATCTTTCGTGCGGATTCCTCCCCATCCCTCACGCTGAACGGTGTCGTAGAAGCCAAGATCTTTTGCAAGTTCATACTTGAACTCATCCGACATCACTCCGCGACGACGTGCCATGGGTGAATCCTCCCTTTAGGTAAGGCGTAACGCTAGTGTTTCCGATTCCAAACAAAAAAATCCGCGACGAATCGTCGCGGACTCTCCAAGCCTGCATATTGTATTTATAGATCTATAGATATATAGAAAGGAAAAACGCCTGAAACGGCGTCTTATTCCTCTACATATGTGATACGAATATTATTACCATCATCCTTGCAAACCATCAGCTCTACCGTTTCTGTAAGAATATCGGCATAGCTGTACGATACCCGTTTAAAAGAGTTTCCTTGGTTGTCAAGCTTAACAACGAATACAGAAGGGTATGTTTCTTCGAGAATTCCTGTGCGTTCGATTGTCTTACGGCGACCACCGTTCGCACGCAGAACAATCTTCTCTCCGATGAGACCATCCAAGCTGCGTTTGATCTCATTGAGTGCATTTTTCGCTGACATACACACCACCTCTTTCCATCCAAGAGTATAGCATGTATTGACCAGCATGTCAAATTTAGTCGATTATTATATCAACGAGTCGTTTTTTCTGTCAACAGTATCTTTCTTCTTCTCCTAGAATGAAGACCGTGGAAGCCCAATGCGAAATTTTCCCCGCGATTCGATCCCCCCGAGGCCTTCAGTACCCGTGATGGTTGATTTGACAACATCGAAAATATTTACCGTTTGATTGA
Source organism: Collibacillus ludicampi (assembly GCF_023705585.1). Classification (NCBI taxonomy): domain Bacteria; kingdom Bacillati; phylum Bacillota; class Bacilli; order Caryophanales; family Alicyclobacillaceae; genus Collibacillus; species Collibacillus ludicampi. Next base: position 1,599,815 of record NZ_BOQE01000001.1, on the reverse strand, counting down.
TCGGCGTATACGCGATTTTCTCCGCGATGAATACCGGATCCAGCGCATGGATCAAGATGCGTTGAGGGGAAGAAGCAAAATTGGCACCGGCATCAAGCAACGCCTCATAATGGGATTGACAAGCCCCTGCAAAAATAATCAGATCATCCAGACTCCGCTCATACTTTCTTGCGACCCTTGCCGCACGGATGAAATGTTCGGAGTTGCGATAATTAAAAACATTGCCGATGTCATGGCCTTTACGGATCAGACCGTCATGGCCCGTCAAGATCAGGATATCCGGATGATACATCTCCAAAAAATGAGGCAGAATATCCGGCATTCTCTCTTCGCTCACATGATGTCCGATCGCCGGGATTCCGAGTTCTTCGTAAAAAAGCAAGCATTTCTCCAGGTACTTACCGTCTCCATCCAAATGAAGAACCCTTCCCGGACGTTCAAAAAAATCTTTCTCCTGTCTCGCTTTCACCCCGGCACGCAACATGTGTTTTTCTTGCTCGATTAAACGACGTTCACGAATTAACTGAAGCGTTTCTTTCTCTTCACGTCGATAAAATTTTTGGTACTCCTGCCACTCCTCATCGCTGACTGCAACGAGATCTTCAAAAGGCGCGTCTGCAAGAAGGCGGACTTCCATTCCTTTCAAAATTGCCTGACGCCTCACCTCATCGACTTCAACGATGCAGAAACATATATCTTTCGCGTAGGAGCGGCGAGCCACACGATCGCCCACTTTCCACAATATGCAGCCATCTCCTTCACACGATTTGGTAGTAATGTATGTGCATCGGCCCAAATTGGTCACACATGCGTGAGGGAGGAAACCTGGAAATTGTAACCGATCGTTTTCCATTCAATCCTATAAGTCACCCTGAAAATAGGACGATTCGGATTGATTTCACATCACGGTTTTGACCACGTGAATCTATTTTTCGGAGAGAGCCAAACGAATACCAATGAGTGCGAACACACCGGCTTTGAGCACATTCACATATTTCATAGCCCTCGTGCTTCCGATGATTTTTCTGCCGAAAGTTTCCGCACATACCGCCACGATTGTGAAGATCACAATCGCTTGAATCATGAACAGGACACCTAAGAAAATCATTTGCAACGACATGTGACCGCTTTCGGGTGACACGAACTGAGGGAGAAACGCAAGAAAGAAAAGAGAGACTTTGGGATTCAAAACATTCATGAAAATCCCGCGTTTGTACAGTGAAGACAGGCTCTGTTTGGGGACTGTTTCTGTCGAAAAAGCCTGCTTTCCTTCTTTGAACGCCTGCCAAGCCAAGTATAAAAGGTAAAGAGCCCCTGCGTATTTCAAGATCTGAAAAGCAAACACAGATTCGTGGAGAATGGCGGAAATTCCGAAAGCGGCAGCGAGCGTATGCACGGTCACTCCCGTACATAAACCGAATGCTGTTGCAATACCCGATTTTTTCCCGTGCGAGATGCTTTGCATGATGACAAACAGGATATCCGGTCCCGGAGCGATCGTGAGCAACATGGATACGACCAGAAAAGAAAGCACGTGGGAAACGTCCATCCTTTCACATCCCTTCTCAAGCCTGTAAAACTTTACTATCATTATGAGTGAAAGTATCAAGGGATGACAAGGAGAAATTCATGAAGACTGCGAGGGAATCGAGATGCCTGCCACCATGTACGAAATTGTCTCCGTTAATGTGGGAAAACCTGGTCTACTGCTTCATGAGGGGCAAGAAATCGTTACGGGGATTCAAAAGTCTCCCACAAAAGAATCTCTCTTCTTATCGTCTTGAACTTGGACGGAGATGGCCAAGCGGATCTGGTTTATCACGGGGGAAAAGATAAAGCCGTTTGTGTCTATTCCTACGATCATTATCCCTACTGGGAGCGCGTGCTGAAACGCAAGCTTGCTTACGCTGCCTTCGGGGAAAATCTGACGGTCAAGGGAATCAAAGAAGAGGAAATATGCATAGGGGATATTTTCCAATTCGGTGAAGCGATCGTACAAGTCAGCCAACCACGGCAACCCTGTCATAAACTGGCGAAGAAGCATAACATGAAAGATCTCCCCTTATTGGTACAAAAGACGGGATTCACCGGTTTCTACTTCCGTGTGTTGCGAGAAGGCTGGGTAGCGCAGGATCGTGGCTTGCGTCTTCTGCATAGACACCCCCTCGGGATCACGGTCGCCTTCGCCAATCAGATCATGCACCATGATAAAAAGAATCTGAAAGGGATTGAACAAATTCTCGCGGTCAAAGAACTCTCCGAAAGCTGGCGAAACACTTTCTTGAAACGTTTGCGTGAATCGTAATCAAAAAATGACGGTGATAACCAAGAGAATCAACTCTTGGTAACCGTCAAATCGTGCTCCAACTCATTGACGATCTCTTGTAAGAGTCGCTTCCAGTCTCCCTTGCTTCTGTACCCGGCAAAATGTTGATATCCCCAGACTTTCCGATCGTCGGCGCCCGAGATCCGCCGCAAGATATCGATCGCTTGTATTCCAAGAGTAAGAGCCAACTCATTCCGGATATACATACGTATATCGACTTCATCTTCCTGTTGGTATCCGACGACACTTATATCGGCCCCTAGGTCAAATAAGGCGCGCGCAGCAAACGTGGGAATATTTAAAGCGACCTCGGAGATGAGGATATGGTAGTCAGCGAACGTGATTTTCTTCGCATGGAGAGCCGTGTCAATGATTGCCCCGCGGTCGCGCCGGTTATCCACATGGTATAATCTTTGAATATCTTCATATGTCAAATTTCCACAAGCGAGCAGCTCACCGAATATACGAAATGACTCCGCATCGCCTTTATGAAAATGGATCGTATCTGTCATGATCCCCGCAGCGAGCGCAAGGGCTATGTTGCGATCGATCGTGACTCCCGCCGCCCGCAAAATGCGATAGACCAATTGGCAAGTCGATGAAACGAGTTCGTAATACCCTCCCTCTGCCTTGTCGATGAGACAGTTCGCCGGATGGTGGTCGATCACCCAATATTTTGTTGGTATGCAATCCACCAATTGAGCCCTATGTGCCGCATCGACAATGATAACATGTTCGTACTGATGTACAGGCGGTTGTTCGATCATCGTTATGCCCAATTCATGAACTAGACCTTTTGCGTGGGCGGCAACAGAAACGGGAACGCCCACATCTCCACCGATATATCGGAACAAAGCATAAGCGGCACCAATCGCATCGCTGTCCGCTTGATCATGACAAAGAATCAAATTCTTCTTTCCCCTCATCTTTTCGAGCGCTTGCAGAAAAACCTCCATCGTACTAGCCACCATCCTGTAGATTCGACCATTCGGTCTCAGCTCAAAACGTTGTCGGGTATTGTGATTGTATCATTGTTGTTCGACAAGATTCTACATTTTTCTAGTAGAATATGCACGAAAATGATAAAGGGTTCAATCAGCCCGCGTTCAGTTCCGTCTTAGGGTACCCACTCGCTCCGAGAAACTTGCTTCTTGTCCATTCGAATCACTTGCGGCTGATTGGGGATACCAGTTTTCGTTCAGTGGTGAAAGCTTCCTCAATGGATGACACCCTTTTCCCCTGCTCTTGCGGCAAAAGTTTTTGCACGTTATAGTGGAGACTAGATACTTGAGAATGACGAGTGAATGGAAGGAATGTTGTTCCAGGATGAGTGACCGTTTGAAGTTAGTCATGATCAAAATTCTCCCAAAGAAGACATTCTCTCGGATCATCGGCCGATTCGCTCAAAGTCGGGCCTCGCGTCCTCTCATTCGACCGTACGCCAAATTTTTCAAAGTCGACGTATCACAGGCGGAAAAGCCGATTCACCAATACATGAGCTTGTCCGAATTTTTTACGCGCCGTTTGAAAGAAGGGGCGAGAACGGTCGCTGAAGGTTCACGCGTATTGATTTCTCCCGTTGACGGGCGCATATCGGAATTCGGCACGATTACGAACAAAACTCTTCTGCAAGCGAAAGGCGTTTCTTACAGCTTACTTGAACTGCTCGGAGGAGATGAGGAAAGAGCCCGACGATACGATGGCGGAGTTTTTCTCACCATCTACTTGAGCCCGAAAGATTACCATCGCATACACATGCCTTTGGCAGGTACCGTCACTCATTACACCTATGTACCAGGAACCCTATTTCCTGTGAATCCGTTAGGAGTGCGTTGCGTAGCTGGACTTTTTGCGAAGAATGAACGACTGATCACATACATCGATACACAAGCAGGCGAAATCGCTGTCGTCAAAGTGGGGGCGACCATTGTCGGATCTGTGCGTGTGGTCTATGATGAAACACTCACCACGAACGTTAAACAGGGCATGACTGTGAAAGGTACCGTCGAAAAAGGTCCTTTTCTCGCCAAAGGGGACGAACTCGGTCTGTTTCAATTCGGTTCGACTGTGATCCTTCTCTTCGAACCGGACGCAATCGAACTCAATCCTCGAATCAAAACAGGGGAATTTTTGCATTTCGGGGAAGCGATCGGAGTCGTTAAAAAGGCTTCAGGCGAAGCGGATGGAACGGAAGAAGAAGCGAATCAGAGAAACAGCATAACTTGAAATCGGAAAAGTATAAATGACAGAGAAAATTACGTTCCGCCATTTATACTTTTCCGGATGTTCAACCGTTTAAGACGTGGTTTATAAACAACCTCGTGATCCATCAGGAGGAGCAACGGGTATACCGATCCGCCACTTTGGAAGCGCCGAACGAATCGGGTTTGATCGTCGCACGATAACCCGACTGAGTGATCCAGCCCACCACTTCCTTGATCAATGATTTCGTTGCCCCTTTCTCCCCCACATCCACATGAACCTCAAGATTCCACTCCTGCTGGCGTTCCTGCAAAAGTTTCGTGAGTTCACCGCAAGTATTCAATGACAACGATGCTTCTGTATAAATACGTTGACGTAATGAACGAACCACATGTTGCGGCAGACGGTAGAAGTAATACCGCGCTCCTTTGCCTACACGGTGAATAATGATCGCCGTCACGAATGTCGTTGTTCCCTTTCCGGGATTTGTATGGGAGTCGGAGCCGATGATCACGCGGTATTTGTCGTTCGGTGCGGTCTCCACATATTGGATCATATCATCCACGACTTGATCCAGCGTCAATGTGCCTTTGGTTGGATTCATGAACTTCACCACAAACTCACCCGCTTTCTGTTGCTACTATTTTATTCAAAAAAAGCGAGTGAGATGTGGTCAAAAACCTAAAGAGTTCGTAAATGTTCTGCCATATTGGCGAATTCTTGAATCGAAAGCGTTTCTCCTCGCCGTCCGGGGTCGATTCCGATGCTCATGAGCGTATCTACGAGATTCTCCTTGGCTGGACGGTTCGGCAGGTTATGCTGCAAATTGTTCAGGAGAGTTTTCCTGCGTTGCGCAAAAGACGCTTTGACGACGCGGAAAAAATAATCAGGATCCGTTACTTCAACTCTGGGTTTACTGCGGACGCGCAAGCGTATCACAATGGAATCGACTTGCGGCTGCGGAATGAAGACGGTCTTAGGAACACGGCAGACCACTTCTGGATCCGTATAATATTGCACGGCAACCGATAACGCCCCGTACTCTTTTCCCCCAGGTTCCGCTGTCATTCGCTCCGCTACCTCTTTCTGAACCATTACCACGATATGATGGAGGGGAAGGTGATTTTCCAAAAGTTTCATAATGATGGGCGTGGTCACATAATAGGGGAGATTCGCAACGACGCTCGTTTTTTTACCGTCGAAGTGTTGTTGAAACAGTTCGTGTAGATTCGTTTCCAAAACATCGGCATGATAAATTTTGACATTTGGATACTCGGCCAATGTCTCACGCAAAATCGGGAGCAGGCGGTCGTCTTTTTCAATCGCAACGACTTTGCCCGCTGACTCGGCGAGCGCTTGTGTAAGTGTTCCGATGCCCGGACCGATCTCAAGAACCCCATCCTCTTGGGTCAAGTCGGCCGCTTCGACAATCTGATGAAGGATATTCCAATCGATAAGAAAGTTTTGGCCGAGGCTTTTTTTAAAATGAAATCCGTATCGCGCAACGATTTCGCGCGTCACAGACGGATGGACTAAGCGCTTCATCCAGAAACCTCCAGATAATATTGGTGAATGAACAGCTATATTGAAAACGAGTGCTTGGGTGGATGTATCGCTTTGCGCTTGGGTTCGATTATCGGGCATATGCTTTGCGCTCATGCTCCGTGAAGGTCGTCTCGCATGAAATAATCATCAAATGTTGCGAGACGACCTTCAAAGTCGCTATTACGCGCAAAGCATATACCCCTTTGAGGGACAAAAAGAAACGAACGACCTCCAAAGTCGCTGTCTCACGCAAAGCATTACGCCCACTCGAAGACACTTTTCATCCTCTGATGGCGCCGCTTGTGGCATGGCTGCCTTCAAGAACTCCCCTGTTCCAGGTCCTCGTACGCAGCGATCAGTTCCCTGCGCGTGACACCGAGCATATTGAGGCGTTTCCAGAACGTTTTTGCATTGCCATAGCCGATCTGGAGCTTCCTTCCCAAGAGATCTCGCTTGCTGGCGGAATCCGGCCCCCCCGTTAAACCGAGTTGGATCATATCGTCCCAGGAAATCTCATGATGATTGCCCGTCCACTCGGTACGAACGGCGGAGAGCGCCATGCGGATGCTCTCCGGACTTGCATTTTCGATACCGATGTCTCCATCATCGGCACGTGCCTCTTCACGCGGCAGAAAGGCGTGCTTACAACCCGGGACTCGTCGAGCGACAATCTTGCGGATCCGCTCGCCGGCATAATCGGGATCGGTGAAAATAATCACGCCCCGTTCCTTCATCGCTCTCTCCACTTGCAGCAAAAATGATTCCGAGACGGCAGAGCCGCCAGAAATCAAACAATCGGCGGTCACTGCCCGATCGATCGCCTGTTTGTCATGATAACCTTCTACAACAATCACTTCTTTGATTCTCATCAATTATACATTCCCCAAACGAAACAACCGTTCCGCATTCTTCCAGGTGATTTCGCATAGTTCTTCGAAGTCCATCTCGCGTAAAGCGGCGATTTTTTCTGCTACGTGAACGACATAAGACGGTTCATTGCGTTTGCCGCGATGCGGTTCGGGTGTAAGGTAGGGCGCATCCGTTTCGATCAGCAAGTAATCGGTCGGCACTTGTCTCGCCACTTCCTGAGGACGTTTCGCGTTCTTAAACGTAACAGGTCCGCCAAATGAAATCATGAAATTCATATTCATGCATTCTTTCGCCATTTCCCAAGAACCGGAGAAACAATGCATAATCCCGCCGACTTCCTTAGCCCCTTCTTCTTTCAGTATGCGCACGATGTCCGCATGTGCTTCCCGATCATGAATAATGATCGGCATATTCAAGTCTTTCGCCAAATGAATCTGGCGGCGAAAAGCTTCATGCTGTTCTTCCTTCGTCGTGGTATCCCAATGGTAATCGAGTCCGATCTCACCGATGGCCACCACATGATCGAGCTGCGACCATTCCGCGAGTCTCTCGTAATCCTTTTGGGTGAGACCTCTTACATCCGTCGGGTGAAATCCTACGGCCGCGTACAATCCTTCATGCTTTTCCGCAAGCGCAACCGCCCGTTCACATGCCGCGAGGTCATACCCCGGAATGACGATCCGTTCCACATGAGCTTCCTTCGCCCGCTGGATGACCGCTTCAAGTTCTTCGGCTAACTGAGGAGCATTCAAATGGCTGTGAGTGTCGAACAGTCTTGCCATGTTCATCGTACCTCCGCCCCATTGGGAATATCTCCCGATACCGTGGCTAAAGTCAATTGATCTCCTTGAGACGCTGCCAGAATCATCCCCTGGGATTCGACTCCGCGCAGCTTCACGGGTTTCAAGTTGGCTACGACGATCACCTTTTTGCCGATGAGCTCTTCTGGAGTATACCATTGCGCGATCCCTGAAACGACCTGCCGCTTCTCATAACCGAGATCCAACTGCAGTTTCAACAGTTTATCGGCTTTCGGCACTTTCTCGCAGGCGATCACTTCCGCGACCCGCAGTTGCACTTTCGCGAAATCGTCAATCGTGATATAGGCGCTTTCTTCTTCCTGTACAGTTGCTGTCACTTCTTTCGCCTCGGGAGTTTGAGCTTTCCCTGCCCCTGTCGCTGCATCGATCATGGCGACTTCTTCAGCCAGATTGAGACGCGGGAAAAGCGCCTCTCCTTTTTGTACGCGGACTCCCTTAGGCAGCAACCCAAAAGTGCGCGTACTCTCCCAGGCGGTCGCTTGACCTTCCTCGATACCGAGCTGCTTCCAGATCTCTTTCGGGGAACGGGGCATAAACGGTTGAATCAGGATCGATATGATACGTAAGCTTTCTCCTAAGTGATACATGACCGTTCCTAAGCGTTCTTTCCCATCCTCTTGTTTCGCCAAGACCCAGGGAGCCGTTTCGTCGATATATTTGTTCGTCCGTGATATCAATTGCCAAACGGATTGGAGCGCGGCGGAAAACTCCATGCGTTCCATCGCTTCTTCTACATGATCGACTGTCGATGTGGCGAGCGTTTGCAGTTCGCGATCCAACTCTGTCGTCTCTCCAGGAGAAGGGATCACGCCGTCAAAATATTTGCCGATCATCGCCACCGTACGGCTTAACAGATTGCCCAAATCATTCGCCAGGTCGGAATTGATCCGCTGAATCAACGCTTCCGGTGTAAATACACCGTCGGAGCCGAAAGGCACTTCACGCAACAGGAAATAACGGAGCGCGTCCGATCCGTAGCGAGCGATCAACACATTCGGGTCGATGACATTACCTTTGGATTTTGACATTTTTCCGTCTTTCATCAACAGCCAACCATGAGCGAAAACTTTTTTTGGCAACGGCAATCCCAATGCCATCAGCATGATCGGCCAGTAAATCGTATGGAAACGCACGATCTCTTTACCGACCACATGCACATCGGCAGGCCAGTATTTCTCAAATTTCGCCCGCATCGCCGGATCTTCGGAGAGATAGCCGAGAGCGGTGATATAATTCGTTAACGCGTCGATCCAGACATAAATGACATGTTCCGGATCGTTCGGAACCGGGATCCCCCAACTGAACGTCGTTCGCGAAACACAAAGATCCTCAAGCCCCGGTTTGATAAAGTTATTGATCATCTCGTTTTTGCGCGATTCCGGTTGGATAAAATCAGGGTTTTCTTCGTAGTATTTGAGCAGCCTGTCGACATATTTACTCATGCGGAAAAAGTAGCTTTTTTCTTTGACCAGTTCCACGTCGCGTCCGCAGTCCGGACACTTTTTGTCCACGGCCTGACGTTCCGTCCAGAACGATTCGCATGGCGTACAATAGAGCCCTTCATATTCTGCGAGATAGATATCTCCTTGCTCCACCAGTCGTGCGAATATTTTTTGCACGACTTTTTTATGGCGTTCCTGCGTCGTGCGAATAAAGTCATCATAGGAGATATCCAATTTCCCCCAGAGGTCTTGAATTGCCGCAACGATGTCGTCCACGAACTGTTGCGGAGTTTTTCCGCTCTCTCTGGCTTTTCGTTCGATTTTTTGGCCATGTTCGTCCGTTCCTGTCAGATACATGACATCATAGCCACGCAGCCGTTTGTATCGCGCCATGGCGTCACAAGCGACGGTGGTGTACGCATGGCCGATATGGAGTTTGTCACTCGGATAGTAAATCGGGGTTGTAATGTAAAAAGTTTTACCAGACATGTATGAGTACCTCCCTCGGAATGGATTTGTTGTTTTCATTCTCTACGAAAAAAGCCTCCCATCCCATATGCATGGGACGAGAGGCTATGCTCACGCGGTACCACCCAGCTTCATCGATAACCTTGCGGCTATCGACCTCGATAGGTCGACATCGACCTTACTCAATAACGGGAGCACCCGGCATCGCTTAACGTATCCCTCTTGTTCGCATGCGAACGATTCCCTTCTCTGTGAATCACGGAACATTCCATGGAACAAGAGAAAGTACGCTCAGTCGAGCAGCTTCAGGACCATTTTCCCTGTCACGCCCATGCCGGCTTGCACCAGACCCGGCTCGCTGAAATGGCAACGCAGAACAGGTACTCTTCCTTTCATCGCCTTTTCTGACATTGTAATTTCTCATTTAATTGTACCCAACTCTTACAAAAAAGACAACGACCGCCAAAAAAAGTTCCATTTTAGCTGAATTTATATTAAAATTTTTTTATATAGGATCGATAGGATATGAACTAACCCTATTGACTATTATGGTAATCATTGGTATAGTAGGGTTGTCGAAAGTTTTGTCGATTCATGTAGAATAGAAAAGTAAATGAACACAACAGGGAGAGGATAACAATGAAATCTACCGGTATTGTACGTAAGGTCGATGAGTTGGGACGCGTTGTGATTCCGATCGAATTGCGCCGCACGCTTGGAATTGGCGAGAAAGATGCTCTTGAAATTTACGTTGACGGGGATCGCATCGTTCTCAAAAAGTACGAGCCTGCATGCATCTTCTGCGGACAAGCAGATGAAATCATTCATTTCAAAGGGAAAAACATTTGCCCAAGCTGCATTTCCGAGATGAGCCGATAAACCACATGCGCACACCCCCGTCACGGTACATAACGGGGGGTTTTTTATTTGTCCATTCTTCCCGAAAGGGTCGCTTGATAAACCTCTCGTTTTGGCAATCCCCTTAGTTTTGCGACTTGTTTGATCGCATCCTTTTTGTCGATCCCTTTTTCAACAAGCTTTTCGACATGCTCCGACAATGTGAGACATTCCCACCAGGATGATTCTTGCTCATCCGTTTCCAGTTCCCCCTGGAAACCTTCGACAACTAATACATACTCACCGCGAGGGGTTTCCTCTTCTAACCAATCCACCAAGGCGTTCAGATCACCAAACGCCACCTCTTCAAACCGTTTCGTCAATTCCCTGGTGACCGACACTTTTCGCCCGCCTAGAATCTCGGACAAATCCTTGGCGGTTTCCTTCAATCGATGCGGGGCTTCATAAAAAATGAGCGTTTCCGGCCGTTTGCGAAGCGCGTTCAATTCTTCTCTGCGCGCTTTCTTCTCGCGCGGGAGGAAGCCGATAAAGGTGAAGCGTCCTGTCGGTAACCCGGAGATCACAAGTGCGGAAATGGCTGCGCAAGGCCCGGGGATCGAGGTGACGGGATAACCGTTTTTCCTGGCCACACGTACGAGGTCTTCCCCCGGATCGGATATCCCGGGCGTCCCCGCATCCGTTACAATCGCCACATCATCACCCTGTTTGAGCATCTCCAGGATTTCAGATTCCATCCGGTGTTTATTATGTTCATGATACGAAATCAGCCGCGGTCCTTCGATGGAAAAATGGGTTAACAGTTTGCGAGTTTGCCTTGTGTCTTCGGCGGCGATCACCTGGACATGCTTGAGCGTCTCGACGGCTCGCGGTGATAGATCTCCCAGATTCCCGATCGGGGTCGAAACGAGGTAAAGAGTCCCCCTCCCTGACGTGTCGCGAAAACTGTATTGTCGTTGCACGTGTATCCACCTCACCTGTCGCCAATGATTAAAGTCTCAGAATTTCGCCGCCATACATTTTCCGGATTTCTTCCGTGTACGATCCATCCGCTTCGTGAACGAACAAAGGAGGTTCGATCCGCAACTCTTTTCCCCCATCTTTGATCGCTTCGATCAGGACGATATGCGGGTTCGTATGTTCCCGCGGATGGATTAGACGCATGCGCTTGGGCTCAAGCTTATTGCGGCGCATTTCATAAAAAATATCCACCAAACGATCCGGACGATGCACGAGTGCCACCTTGCCGCCCGACTTGACCAGCTTGGCGCTCTGTTCGACCACATCCTGCAACGTGCATGTGATCTCATGCTTGGCGATCCGAATCGATTCCATTACGCTCGCGTCTCCAATGCCCGCCGGCCGATAAGGAGGGTTGCAGGTCACGACATCGAATGTTCCGGTGCCAAACATGCGGGCGGCTTGCCGCAGATCTCCGTGAACCACACGTATCGTGTCGGAAAGTCCGTTCCCCGCGACCGAACGGCCCGCACGCTCCGCGATATGTTCTTGAATCTCCAAAGCTACGATCTCCCGCGGCCCTTTTTTACAAATAGCCGTTAACAACAACGGGATCACACCGCTTCCAGTCCCGAGATCGATCACTCGATCGCGCGACCGGACATGTGCGAAATGTGCGAGCAATACCGCATCGAGAGAGAAGGAGAACATATCATCACTTTGAATGATGCGAAGATTCCCGGCCTGTAAATCATCCAAACGTTCGCCGGGTTTTAATTCAAAATCCTCCATCATGCAAAAATCCTCCACATTCTTCAAGATCAGTCATTCTTTAAGTTGCCCCAGACGTTAAAAAAGGCACACCGCGTTCACGCCAGTATGCCCGAATTTTCTATTTATGAAGAAACGAAAGACAAATCAGACAATCGCCCTCTGTCCGCAAGGATCCATATCCCACGTTACAGATGTGAAACCCTTCCTGATATAAGCGGGCGAGGTTGTCATATCCTTCTCCGACCACTACATTCGTTTCTTCTTGCTTGCCTGTCTTCTCTTCCAAACGCTTACGCAAATATTCATTTTCCATCGATAACTTCTGATTCTCTTCCAACAGCTCTACGATTTTTCGCTTGAGACTGCCTAATTCCTGATATAATTCGCCAATCCGCTCTTCCAGGTTGGCGACTTGGGCGAATACGGCCTGTTTGTCCATGGCTGCCCCCCTTTACGGCCTTTCCGCACGGAAAGCTGTCTTAACAAGAGGTGGTTCAAAATGAAATGGTTAAACCACTTGATCCGCCTTCTCTTCATATACATCGGATTCAAACTTGAGACAACACATCAAACGGCCACACAGACCAGAGATTTTGGCTGGATTTAACGAGAGATGTTGATCTTTCGCCATGCGAATCGAAACAGGGTCGAAGTCACCTAACCAAGATGAACAACAGAGAATCCTTCCACATGGACCAATGCCGCCGAGCAACTTCGCTTCATCGCGCACGCCGATCTGACGCAATTCGATGCGGGTGCGGAAAACAGAGGCGAGATCTTTCACCAATTCGCGAAAATCAACCCTGCCATCTGCCGTAAAATAAAAGATGACCTTGTTCCGGTCAAACGTATACTCCACATCTACAAGTTTCATTTCAAGTCCATGGTTTGCAATCTTCTCTTGACAAATGCCAAAAGCCTGTTTAGCTGCATCTTTGTTCGCTTCCACCTGAAGTTTATCATTCTCGTCTGCGATACGGATCACCTTCTTCAGTGGAAGGACGACATCATTCTCCGTCACTTCTTTTTTCCCGACAACGACCTGTCCGTACTCGATACCTCTGGCCGTTTCGACAATCGCAAAATCACCCTTCTCAATCGGGAGATCTCCCGGATCAAAATAATATATCTTACCCGCTTTTTTAAAGCGGATCCCTACCACGACATACACATTATCGTACCCCCTGCAGCCGCAAGACCATGTTTTCCAGCGCCAACTGCTGATTTACGTGGCCCTGCAATCGTTTTTTGGTCATTAAAACTGTATCGATCAGATGAATGATCGCTTCAGATTGAAAATGCGCTGCCTGGGACTGTAGACGTTCAAGCTGAGTCGCAAAAGCGAGTACATCTGAAAGTCCTAGCTTTACAAACATGACGTCACGGAACCACCAAGCTAGACACGTAAGAAATACATCGATCTCTTGCTGCGTCCATCCCGGTTTCACAATCTTCTCCTGGATGGTTAGTAACGGGTTCCCTTGTTGAAAAGCTAGTTCTTCGCTTAATTGTATCACTAGAGAGAGCACTTCTGCAAACCGTTCGGAACCTGCCCATTCCGCAGATGTGCCAACACTCCCCGTGATCTTTGCCAACATACGCGCTACTTCCTGCGACACACCAGTTCTCATTAACTGTCGTTCGATGCCTTCGATGGGCATACGATCAAACGAAACGATTTGACAACGGGAAAGGATGGTCGGAAGGATGCGTGCGCGGTTCGTGGCTAGCAAAATGGCGATCACAGGTGTTGCCGGTTCCTCCAAAAACTTCAACAAAGCATTAGCTGCTTCTGCCGTCATTTGATCCGCTTGATGAACGATGTACACTTTATACAGAGACTCGATTGACTTGAGTGAAAATGCCCGCTGCAATTCGCGTATCTGTCCGATCTTGATCGCTTGTCCATCCGGTTCGATATGGATAAGATCCGGATGGTTTCCAGAAGCGATACGCCGACAATGGACACAATGTCCGCAAGGGGCCGAATCACGGTTTGTACACAGGATCATTTTGGCGAAATGATCAGCTGTCTCTTCCTGACCTGAACCCTCCGGTCCAAGGAACAGATATGCATGCATGAGGTAACCGTTTCGCCAACTACGCTCAAGTAGGTGAGCAGCCGTACCTTCCACAGGCCAATCTCCCATAGAATCACCGCTTCCTTCTCCGTATTTGACAGGCGCTTTCTAGGCCTCCCCCGTTTTCGTTCTTAAAAATAGAGATTCAGTAGGAGTCCACGTATGTCGCCAATCTTTTCTAAGATTTTCAGATGGTCTGCCTCCTGCTGCATCACTTCTTCCGCCAATTCGGTAAGTCTCCGCTCGATTTGCGAAATCAGCTTGTAGATTTTCACTCGTCCGCGTTGATCAAATCCTTGACGTTCTTTCGTCTGGTAACTATTTTTCACGACGATCTCGAGAAATTTGCGAATGCGTTCTTTGTAATTCATGAGAAGACGCCAATTGCAACGTTTCGCGAGTTCTCTGCCGATTTCGTCGATCTGTCTCATCAGGCCATCCAATTCCTCTTTGTGTAACCGATTCGCTTGGCGCAGCAACATGTCCTGAAAATGGGGACGATCCGCTCCAATCGATGGTTTCTCTTCACGCCATCCCGTTTGTTCGACAAACGGCTGGGTCATATCACCAATTTTCATCCCATGTTCACCACCAATCATTTTCTAAATTGAAAATCCGAGAACGGCTCCTATCAAAATTGGACAAATTGCTCAACATCAAGCACAAACACGGTTGCGCCCCCTACTTGAACAGACACGGGGTAAGGAACATATGTGTCCATCTGTGCACTCACGGGGGAGACAGGATTCATCAATTGTTCCCGCGCTTTGCAGCTTTTCTGGATGATATCCAACACTTCTTGAACTCGTTCCGTTTCCACGCCGATGAGGAAAGTCGTATTACCGGATTTCAGAAAACCACCCGTACTCGCCAATTTGGTCGCAGAAATGCCCGCCTCCACCAACCGGTCTATCAATTTTACGCTATCCTTGTCCTGTACGACCGCAATGATTAACCGCATAAGGAAAACCTCCTTAACGCTTTAGTAAGGTCTGTACATCCTCCCATATCTCGGCATGAATTTCCTCAACGGATTGAGTGCCGTCGATCAAGAGAAAGCGTTGGGAATCTTCATTGGCAAGCGATAGAAACGTCTGCCTCACCCGCGAATGATAATCGATCCCTCTTGATTCAATCCGGTCCAATCCCCCCTGACGCGACCCCGCCACGCGAGCAAGCCCGATTTCCGCAGGCACATCGATGAGATACGTGCGATCAGGCCAGAGAAAGCCTGTCGCTTCTTCGCTGATTCTTTGTATGAGTTCTCTCTTCAATCCTAACCCTGTCGCCTGATAAGCGATACTTGCATCAATATATCGGTCACAGATGACCACACGCCCTTGCGCAAGCGCAGGACGGATCACTTCCTCTACATGTTGTGCACGGGAAGCGGCATACAGTAACACTTCTGTCATGGGAGCCATCTCCGTATGCACCGGATCGAGGAGCACGGCCCGGATCTTATCCGCTATGGGCGTTCCCCCAGGTTCCCGTGTTGTGATATACGGTATTCCCAACCGTTCCAATTGGTTCGCAAGTAACCGTACCTGTGTCGATTTTCCAGCACCGTCTGGTCCTTCGAAAGTCAGGAATATGCCTTTCACTCCCCTTCACCTCCTCTTTCTTCAATCACGGGGTAGGCTTAATGCTTTGCGTGAAACAGCGAATTTGGAGGTCGTCTCGTTTCCTTTCTGGCATGGGGTCTATGCTTTGCGCGTAATAGCGACTTTGAAGGTCGTCTCGCAACATTTAATTATAATTCCATGCGAGACGACCTTCACGGAGCATGAGCGCAAAGCATATACCCATTGAGACGACCTCCACGGAGCATGAGCGCAAAGCATACGCCCACCAAACAACACTTTTCTCAAGATAGCGGTCGCCTCATTTCAAAACACCCGTACGGTCTTCAGACTTGGGTCTGCCACACCTTGCAAGCGTCCTCCCGCTTGTACGTACGCACGCATCCGTTCAACCAACTCCTGCGAAAAACGCTCGCCCGGAACAATCCATGGAATTCCCGGCGGATAGGGTATTACCGGTTCCGCCGCAATACGCCCCGCAGCTTCCCGCAAAGGAACTACCGTATATGGTTTATGAATCGCTTCCCCCGGCAAAAGCTCCATCTCCGGGATTTGTAAGAACATATCAGAGATAAAAGCACCCTCTCCGGAAAAAGTAGAGGGATTCTCGCTCAAGGGAATTGTCAACACGCGTGAGATCGCTTGCAAAAAACGATCCATCTGTTTCATGCGATCCGCATAGGAAAAGACAGCAAGAATCCCCGTCGAATCGGCCATTTCGCAAAAAACCCCTTGCTCTTCGAGGGCTCGTGCTGTTTCAAAGCCTGTTCTCCCGTGATCGATTGTACGGATCCACCATTTGAAAGGATCCCGTTCATGTACATGAGCCCCGCCCTGATAGAGCGACACCCCTAACGAGCGGGCTTGCTCCCAGGCCTGATCGAGTGCTGTTAACGCCTCATCCAAATCTTTTCTCCCCTCAGTCACCATATAATGCCTCGCTGCGTCAAGCGACAGCATAAGCAGGTAAGAAGGGCTTGTCGACTGTACCATCCTTAGCATAGTCTGTAAACGAGCTCGATCATACCGATCATGTTGGGCGTGCAACATTGCAGTTTGTGTCAGAGATCCGAGCATCTTGTGTGTGCTCTGGACTGCGAGATCCGCCCCCGCTTCCATCGCTGTCATCGGTAACTTCTCATGGAAAGCAAAATGGGCGCCATGCGCTTCATCAACAAGCAAGAGAACGTTATATCGATGACATATTTCAGCAATCTGTTTTAGGTAGGAACAAATCCCGTGATACGTGGGATTTGTAATCAGTACCGCTTTCACATCCGGATGCTGCTTCAACGCTTCCTCCACCGTCTGTGGAAGAATAACCGTCGCGAGCGCAAAACGGCTATCCACCTCAGGCGTTATGTAGACCGGATGTGCACCCGCGAGAATCATCCCTTGCCATACCGATTTATGTGCATTCCGTGGCACAATGACCTTGTCCCCGGGACGGCAGGCGGTCATCAACATGGCATAATTGCCCGCTGTCGACCCATTCACGAGAAAATAGGTTTCCTTCGCGCCAAACGCCTCAGCTGCAAGTGCCTCCGCTTCCCGAATCGCCCCTTCCGGCTGATGCAAATCGTCCAGCCCCGACAATTCCGTAAGATCCAATGTGAGCGCTTGTGCAAACCATGGCGCCAACGAGCGCGAAAAACCTCGTCCCATCTTATGCCCTGGAACATGAAGCGGCAAGGGATTTTTCTTGAGATGCGCCCGGATCGCTTCGAAAAGCGGCAGTCGCGTATTCAAACGTGTACGCCTCCCCGTTTTTTCTTCGCTATCTTGTAAAATGTGTATTTTGGCGGGCGTATGCTTTGCGTTCGTGCTCCGTGGAGATCGTTTCAGCGGGTATATGCATTGCGCTTATGCTCCGTGAAGGTCGTCTCGCATGGAATCATAATCATATGTTGCGAGACGACCTTCAAAGTCGCTATTACGCGCAATGCATATACCCTTTTACATCCGAAAGGAAGCGAGACGACCTCCAAAGTCGCTGTCTCACGCAAAGCATTACGCCCACCCAAAGACACTTTTCATCTTCTGACGATACCGCCCATGCGGATAAGTGACTACCTATTGAAATAATCCTTTGTCTAAAGTATAGTCATGCCCTGTAGACAGTTTCAAAACTTTTTTATGGGAATCGGTATTCAATATGTATTACAATGAGAACTAACGAGAAAATGTTCCCACCTGATGGGATACAGCTAAGGAGGTTACTATGGCAATTCAACATTCTTCGGGGCTTAGCCTCATTTTCCGGCTCGAGCTGGAGAATTCAAACACAACATTCGGAAAACTTGCTTCCATCATCGGTGAAGCTGGAGGAGATATCATCGCCGTGGACGTGATTTCCGTGGCAAAAGATACGGTAATCAGGGATATCACGGTGACGGTTCTCGACCGGGAGCATGGGCGTAACCTCTCGAAAGCACTCGACAGTACGCCTGGCATCCGCGTCATCAACGTCTCGGACCGTACTTTCCTCATGCATCTCGGGGGTAAGATCGAAGTCACTCCCAAGATCCGTATCAAAAACCGGGACGAGCTCTCCCGCGTATATACTCCCCACGTGGCCCGCGTCTGCGAAGCCATTCATGAAGACCCGTACAAAGCGTTTAAACTGACCATCAAACGCAATACGGTAGCGGTAGTTTCAGACGGTACAGCCGTGCTCGGCCTCGGGGATATCGGTCCCCATGCGGCCATGCCTGTCATGGAAGGGAAAGCCATGTTATTTAAACAATTCGGCGGTGTGGATGCATTCCCGATCTGTTTAGATACAAAAGATCCGGACGAAATCGTACGCATCGTCAAAGCGATTGCCCCCGCATTCGGCGGCATCAATCTGGAAGACATCTCTTCCCCCCGTTGCTTTGAAATCGAAGAGCGCTTGAAAGAAGAACTCGATATCCCAGTCTTCCACGATGACCAACACGGCACCGCCGTCGTTCTGTTAGCGAGTCTGATGAATGCGGCCAAACTGGTCGGAAAGCGTCTCGAAGATCTTAAAGTCGTCGTCGTGGGAATCGGTGCAGCAGGTGTGGCATGCACGAAAATGATTATGCTTGCCGGTTGCAAGAACGTCATCGGTGTCGACCGCGACGGCATTCTGACACGCACCAAAACCTATGAGCGCCCGATTTGGCAATGGTATGCAGAGAATACGAATCCCGAGAACATCCAGGGTACTCTCGATGATGCGATCAAGGGTGCCGATGTATTTATCGGCGTGTCCGGCCCGGGTGTTCTTACCGTCGATCATTTGAAAAAGATGGCGAAAGACCCGATCGTTTTCGCCATGGCAAACCCTGTACCCGAAATCGCTCCGGAAGTGGCAGAACCGTATGTACGGGTGATGGCAACCGGTCGTTCCGATTATCCGAACCAGATCAACAATGTCCTCGTATTCCCGGGGGTCTTCAAAGGTGCTCTCGAATGCCGCGCGCGTACGATCAATGAAGAAATGAAACTGGCGGCCGCAAAAGCGATCGCTTCTGTCGTCAGCGATGATGAACTGCATGAATCATACATTATTCCTTCCGTTTTCAATAAAAAAGTGGCCGAATCCGTTGCCAAAGCAGTCAAACAAGCCGCTTATGAAACAGGGGTTGCTCGCCGCGGACTGCATAAAAAAGGCGACTCGAGCGCAGAAAAGAATAACTTTTAAGAGTATGGGCTTTCATGCTTTAAAGTATATGGGGAGTGTTTCGTAACACTCCTCATACCTTTTTTATCTTGCAACAAGCATCGATAGAACCCTCTTATGAGATCGCTTCCAACCAAATCCTTTTCATTCGCTCAATATAATAAGCATATCGATCGTCATCGACGTCCGTTTGCACGATCTCACGTTCACAAGACAAACAGATAAACTGGTTCCAGATCCGGATCCCCTCTTGCTTTCTCTCATTGCATACTATACACGTATGCGCCTCTTCCATTAGTACCACCGCCTTCCTTGCTACTCTCTAGCAACCAGTATGGGACAAATCTGCAAGATTTTATACCGTATACTATGGAAAAAGTCTGAAAGAAGTGAAAAAGCCGATTCCCCCTGAACAGAGAGAGCGGCTTTTAATGTAACATAACCTTTTGCTTATCCAAAAGACGGTTTCCTCATAGATCCTGCGAAAACTCACTAAACGGCAAAAAAGAAAAACACCGTCCCCAAGGGATTGGTGTTTTTTCATGATCATGGGAGAATCCATATCTGAATCACAAGCAACGCGGCGATCCCCGGAATGCCCAGCAGCCCTGCAATTAAAGCAGTAACAGGATTTAACGGGATATGCAGATGGATCGCCGTACCTATCCAATTGATCGCCAAGAGTGCGATCACACCGACGATAAAACCTTTGATCATGCGCATAATCGCGTACGCCGGATCGCGTAAAATCTTTGCAATAATCAATAAGACAACGACCAGGCCAACCATCAAACTGACAACTTGCCACGCAGTCATCTCCCCGACTCCCCTCCTTGTCCTATTATGTATGTATGAAAAGTCCATATGTTCCATTCCTCGAACTTCTACTGCAAACGACATAACTATAAACAGGGGGCAAATATTCTAAAAAGTTTATATTGACTGTTGATAAAGTTTATTGTAACATGTTACTGTCCAGACCACCCAGCCACCAGACCTTTTAAAGAGTATGTTCATAAGGAGCCAAAGAGAGCCGAGCAGTTCGAGAAGCAATAGTCTGGTACCAAGAGCATTGGTTGTCTTCCATATGACCCGCTCTTTGCTTCGTTGGATGCGCTTCAACTGAAACCGAATTTTATAACCTCTTAAAAGGATGATACATTTTGAAACTAGCACCCATTCAAAAGAAACGCATATATCAATACATCATCGAACAGATTAAGGCATCCATTGAGAACGGGGAGTTGCTACCCGGCGACAAATTGCCATCGGAACGGGAGTTAGCGGATAAATTGTCTGTTTCCCGAAGTGCCGTAAGAGAAGCATTCAGTGTATTGGATTCCGCTGGGTTGGTCAGGATTATGCAAGGAATCGGTGTCTTTCTCAAGGAAGACGAGAATGAAGAACTGATCACTCGTATGAATGATATTCTTAACCCTCATGGGGTCAATCTTGTCGAACTGCTTGAAGTAAGACAGGGGATCGAAGGGCAAGCGGCTTATTTGGCTGCCATAAGGCGTTCGGAAGCAGATTTGCAAAAGATAAAGACCGCCTACAATCATTTGGAACAAGCAGTTGCCGCTCAACAGGTGGCAGCAGAAGAGGATTATGCGTTTCATATTTCAGTCGTAAAGGCGAGCCAAAACTCCATGTTATTACAAGCGGTAAAATTCCTATCTGACAAATTTCTGCAAGGCGTTCATCAAAGCAGAAGTGAAAGTTTAAAGATTCCGGGTAAAAGCCAAATGGTTTTGGCCGAGCATGTAGAGATCTTGAATGCGATTGCAGAGCAAGATCCGGAAAAAGCGCAGCAGGCTATGTGGCAACATTTACAAAATGTGAAGCTGAGATATTTAAAATAAGTTCAAAGGATAAAACTCCCGCAAGGAGTTGTTGAATATATGACTGAATGGCCATCTCTTTATAAGCTGAAACAGCATTTTTCAGGACAATCCGTATCTGACATTCAATCCGAGACCATCAAGGCGGTCGATGTATGTCTGCAGAATACGAGGCTCTCCCCCGGTTCGCGAATTGCGATCACGGCTGGTTCAAGAGGAATCAAAAACATCGTGCAAATCCTGCAGACGATCGTCAAGCATCTCAAAGACCGGGGATACTCGCCCTTTCTCGTGGCGGCTATGGGGAGTCACGGACGCGGGGAAGCCTCAGGCCAACGAGAAGTTTTAAACAGTTTGGGCATTACGGAAACAGCGATTGGAACTACCGTTTCTTGTTCCGATCAAGTCATCCAAATCGGTGCTACAGAAGAAGCATATATAGAGGGGCAAATAACGACTGCCAGTGAGGATTTGGCGGGTCTGCCTGTCTATATTGCGAAAGAAGCCTATGAAGCGGACGGAATTCTTGTTGTCAATCGTGTGAAACCACATACTTCTTTTCATGGAGAATATGAAAGCGGTCTGCTCAAGATGATGGCTGTTGGCTTAGGCAGGGCGAAAGGGGCGGACATGGTTCACAGTTTAGGCGCCGGACTATTGGCACAGGCCATCCCGACGATCGCAGGTGTGATCTTGAAACATGCCCCGATTCTTGGCGGAATCGCCATTGTTGAAAACGCTTTTGAAGAAACAGCCATTATTCAAGGGATTCCCGCAAATCGTATCTTTCAGGAAGAAAAGGGATTGTTGAAAAAAGCCAAAGCGATGATGCCCTCTCTCCCCGTGCAGCAGATTGACCTCTGCCTGGTCGGCGAAATGGGGAAGAATTTTAGCGGTACAGGCATGGACACCAACATTATCGGGCGTCTGCGGATTCAAGGGATGCCTGAACCCAAACAGCCTTTGATCAAATATCTGGCTGTGCTCGGATTATCGAAAGAGTCCCACGGGAATGCCACCGGGATCGGGTTAGCCGATTTTACAACGGAAGCAGTCGTTGCCCAAATCGACAAGAAAGCGACGTACTTGAATTGTTTGACAAGCGGGTTTGTCTGCCGGGCGTTTATACCCATGACCTTTCCGACAGAACAAAAACTGTTAGAGGGAGCTATTAAGGCTCTTAAACTCAAAAATCCGGAAACGATTCGACTCGTCTACATAAAAAATACATTGCATCTTGATGAATTGTGGGTATCGGAGCCTATTTACCGGGAATTGAAAAATAAAGAAAACATTGAACGGATCGAGGGACCGCTTCCGCTACAATTCGATCAAACAGGAAGGATAAAATGGTAAAATTCAACCTCAACGAAATGGTTTTTCAAAAAGGGGTATATATCCATGACACAATTCCAATCGAAACTCTTGGACGAAATCAAAAGAATCATCAGCGACCAAAGAAGGGTATTGTGGGAAGAACACGATCTTTACAGCTATTCGTTCGATGCTTCGTTTGGCACGTATTTGCCTGATGTTGTCGTACAACCGGTCACCACGGATGAAGTGGTTAAACTGGTTAAGTTTGCTAATCAATATAAGATTCCCATCACCCCGCGCGGGCATTCCACCTGTTTAAGTGGAGGTCCGCTTCCCGTACAAGGCGGGATCGTGTGTGACATGTCGAAAATGAACCAAAAACTACTGATCGATGAGGAAGATTTGGTTGCAATCGTCTCACCGGGTGTCCTTACATCCCAAATCCACAAGGCGGCTGAAGAGAAGGGATTGATGTATCCCCCTGATCCCAGCAGCTCCGGTGTATCCACCATCGGAGGCAATCTGGCGGAAAATTCGGGAGGACCTCGCGGATTAAAATATGGGGTTACGAAAGATTACGTGATCGGCTTGGAAGTGGTCACCCCCGAGGGAGAGGTGATTCGTACAGGCGGAAGAACCGTCAAAAATGTAACAGGTTATGATCTGACCAAATTGATTGTCGGTTCAGAAGGAACTTTGGGAATCATCACCGAGGCGATTCTGCGTTTAATTCCGAAACCACCGGCCTCTGAAACACTCATGGCGATTTTTGACGATCTGGTTGATTCCGGACGGGCGATTTCTAAAGTGTTGTCTTCGGGTATTCTGCCGTCAAAATTGGAATTGATGGACCAGGCCTCGATCGCTGCTGTGGAAAATTATGAACCTTGCGGTCTGCCTACCGATGCGGAAGCGATACTGTTAATCGAAGTGGATGGGCATCCCCATGCCGTAGCGGATGAAATCGCTTCTGTTCGCGAGATCTGCAAACAGGTGGGAGCAAGGGAAATCCGAATGGCAAAAAATGATAAGGAACGACAGGAGTTGTGGAAAGCGCGCAAACTCGTGTCTCCCGCGATTGCCAAGATCAAACCCACCAAAATTTCCGAAGACGCGACGGTCCCGCGCAGCAAAATCCCTGATATGTTTAAAAGGCTGAAAGAGATCCGTGCAAAGTACAACATCGATCTTGTGGTCTTCGGACATGCTGGTGACGGCAACCTCCATCCCAATATTATTGCCGATAAACGAGACAAAGAAGAAATGCGGCGGGTGGAACAGGCTGTCTCCGAAATTTTCGCCGCCGCGATTGAATTGGGTGGAACTCTGTCCGGTGAGCACGGGATTGGCACGATGAAAGCACCGTTTATGGAAATGGAATTGGGTACAGTCGGACTCGAGATGATGAGACGTATCAAGAAAGCATGGGATCCCAATAACATTATGAACCCCGGAAAAATCTTTCCGGAACCGGGACAAAAGTTGGTGTTGACTGATGAATAAAACAGAAACGGTAGAGAACAAATTGACTGACTTGAAAAAAACTTTAGCCTATTATGAAACTTTCAGTTGCGTCCAATGCGGATATTGCCTGCCGGCTTGCCCGACCTATCAAACGATGGGGAAGGAGACCCATTCACCCCGTGGAAGAATCAATCTGGTCAAGATGACAGCAGAAGGGAAACTCACCAATCTCAATTTGTTGGCCGATTCGATCGATAAATGTCTGGGCTGTCGTGCCTGTGAGACGGCTTGTCCCACCGGAGTGAGATATGGAAAAATCTATGAATCTGCAAAATCACTTTTACACCTGAGAGAAGAGGAATCATCTCCCTCGAAGGGATGGAAGAACATCCTCTTACACTCAGTGATTCCAAATAAGAAACGGCTGAACCGGCTTGCCAATTTCGTATGGTTCTATCAGAAAAGTGGTTTACAAAAAATTGCCAGACACAGTGGATTTCTTCGCCTCCTCCCGAATCACCTTGGGGAATTTGAAGCTTTGCTCCCGACCTTACCTAGCCCGGTTGAACGGGCGAAACGCCCTGTCCGCTTTCCGGCTCAAGGAAAACCTAAATATCGGGTCGCTTTTTTCACCGGTTGTGTCATGGACGCCATTTTTGAGAAAATCAATCGCTTGAGTATGCAACTCTTGCAAAAAGCAGGTTGTGAAGTTGTGATGATCGAAGGGGAAACATGTTGCGGCGCTTTGCATGCACATACCGGAGATCTCGAAACGGCGAAACAGTTAGCGAAGCAGAATATTACGGCGTTTGAACAAGCAGCAAACCGCGAGCCTCTCGATTTTATCGTAAACAATGCTGGCGGTTGCGGCGCCATGTTGATCGAATATGATCATCTCTTTCGCGGTGATCCGGAATGGGAGCCTCGTGCCCGTACGTTCGTGGAGAAAACCAGAGATATCAGCCAAGTACTCACGATGACCGGTCCGCTTCCAATTGTAAAGCAAACCAATCAAAAGAAGGAAGTAGTGACCTACCAACGATCTTGTCATATGACCAACGTACAAAAGGTTACAAAAGAACCCCTTCAGCTGATTCGATCCATCCCTGGTATCGAGCTTCGCGAGATGGAGAATCCGGATAAGTGCTGCGGATCAGCGGGAATTTACAATATTGTAAATTACAATGAATCCATGGACATTTTGGATGACAAGATGTCGACAGTAAAAAATACGGGTGCTACGACCATCATCACAACGAACCCTGGATGCTTATTGCAAATGAAGATGGGCATTATCCGAGAAGGGTTGCAAGACAAAGTTCGAGCCGTGCATCTCGTTGAACTCTTGGCGGAAGCTTGCGGGATTGAGATATAAGGGGGGAGAAGAATGCAGATTGATGTACTGTTTCAAGGATTTCCCGGAAGATCTGACCGCGGTTTTCTTGGTTGGAGCAGTTGTGTGTTGATCCGGATGGAGGGCAGAAAACCGATTTTGTTTGATACGCTTGGCTTTAATGAGCGTTATACATTGATTTCCAGATTACAATCGTTTGGAGTTCAGCCTTCCGATATCGGCGCTGTATTCATAAGCCATTTTCACTTCGATCATGCTGTCAATTTTGGTCTTTTCCCGAACGCCTCGTTCTATTTACATGAGGAGGAAATCTGGCACATCGAAAAGAACGGGGCACGGGACTTGGCTGTTCCGCTCGAAATGTTTCCAGCATTGCGAGATTGCGGAAGATTGAGCATTTTATCAGGTACGTCGGGAAGAGCAGAAGGGATCCATTGGTTACACACTCCCGGTCATACACCCGGGCTCTATTCCTTGCTTCTTGAATATGAGGGGAGTCGTTGGGCGTTGGTATCTGATACGATCAAGAACATGAAAGAGTTGCTGACGGGACATGTTGACATGGCATGGGATGCAAAGCGAAGCCAATCGAGTATACAAGTGATACGCGAATGGGCAGATCTTATAGTGCCCGGTCATGACCGCTTGTTACAGATTATCCGAAATGATGGAGATGTAAAAGTAAAACCATTCAGCAAAAGCAGCGTACAAGTGTTCGTTCCTGATCCATCACCTTCCGCTGGCCAAACATTTCTTCTTGAAGTATAAAACGTAATACCAAGAAGATGATCTTTCTTTAAAACGGATCATACAAGGAACGGAGGTGTTATGATGAATCTTTTAGAAGGAGCTATCGATATCCATGTTCACTCCAGTCCAAGTATTTTTCCCCGCTCGGTCGATGATTTTCAATTAGCGGAACAGGCGAAAGCGGCAGGCATGCGGGCAATCGTTTTGAAGGCGCATGAAGAATCAACGGTTTCAAGAGCGAAATTAGTCAGTAAAATCGTACAAGGAATCGAAGTGTACGGTTCCCTTGTTTTGAACGAATATGTAGGCGGTCTTAACCCTTATGCGGTGGATCTGGCGATTCAGCAAGGAGCCAAGTTGATTTGGATGCCTACCGGATCCGCACGAAATCACATTGAATATTATCAAGGACAAAGTGACTATAAAGAACAAAGATCGACCGTTCGTCTATTACCCCAAAAAGGAATCACAATTTTCGATGAAAATGGAAAACTATTACCCGTTGTGTATGACATCATCGATTTGATCAAAGAAAGTGATGTTTGTCTGGCTACCGGACATCTATCGCCTCGAGAGACGAAAGTCTTGGTGCAGACGGCAGCGGAGCGGGGATTGGGGAAAATTTTAGTCGCTCATCCTGACCTAAAAATTAACAAAATGGAACTTTCACTGCAATGTGAACTCGTAGCACTGGGGGCCTATGTAGAAAAATCAATGCTTACATTAATGCCTAAATGGAAGTCAATTGAACCTGAAGAATTGGTACAAGGAATTCGTCAATTGGGTGTAGAGCGATGCATACTGCAAACAGACTTCGGACAAGCAAACCATCCCACACCGACGGTAGGTTATCAGAAATTTATTGAACTATTGTTGGAATACGGATTGGAAGAAAAAGAAATACACAGAATGGCATGCCAGAATCCGGCTATTTTGCTAGGACTTTCGACATAACAAAAGGAGGATCACGTATGGCGCAAGTGGAAATGAACCGTTCTGTACAAACTCGTCCTTGGTTTAGGCAAATCACTCCAGCTCAGTGGCAAGCGTTATTGGCATCAAGTTTGGGATGGATGTTGGATGCCATGGATGTCATGTTATATTCGATGGTATTGGTTTACTTAATGTCCGATTTACATATGGACAAATCCATGGGGGGATTTTTGGCGACTCTCACACTTTTAAGTTCCGCTTTGGGTGGTTTAATATTTGGAATTCTTGCCGATAAATTCGGGCGAACCCGTTCATTAATGATCAGTATCATCGTTTATTCAGTTTTTACCGCATTATGCGGGTTTTCACAAACCGTTACTCAATTAGCCATTTTACGCACTTTCCTGGGTCTCGGCATGGGGGGAGAATGGGTTGCGGGTGCAGCGCTGATCACTGAATCATGGCCCGCTGAACATCGCGGTAAAGCCATGGGAATTGTGCAAGGTTCCTGGGCGATCGGATATGCATTGGCAGCAGTCGTAAGCGGTCTCCTCATTCCGCTTTTCGGCTGGAGGGGCGTGTTTTTCTTCGGTATCGTTCCTGCTTTGGTTACTTTTTTGATCCGAAAAGGCACCAAAGAACCGGAGATCTGGGAAGCTCGCAAAAATACAAGGTCAGATACTGAAAAAGAAGGCTCTGTCATTAAAATATTCGATCGAAAAGTGGTTCGCTGGACGATTTTAGGTTCTGCTTTGAGTATTTGTGCACAATTTGGATATTGGGGATTATTTACCTGGATTCCCTCCTATCTAGCCACATCTGTTTCACAAGGAGGTGCAGGGCTCAGTATTGTCAAACAAACTGGTTGGATCGTTATTATGCAAGTGGGAGCATGGCTCGGGTACGTTGCGTTCGGCTTATTGGCAGATAAAATTGGACGTAAAGCTACGTTTATTCTCTTCTTTGGATTAGCGGCTATTCTGGTACCGTTTTATGGCTTCACGCATGATGCCACTCGTTTACTACTTCTCGGACCGCTGGTTGCTTTCTTTGGATCCGGGTATTTTAGCGGTTTTGGTGCTGTTTTGGCGGAATTGTTTCCAACATCAATTCGTGCAACTGGGCAAGGATTCTGTTACAACTTTGGAAGAGCCTTGGCAGCAACCGCTCCTTTTATCGTAGGCACTCTCGCCAAATCGATGGGGCTCGGAGCAGCTTTCAGTATCACGGCAATTTCCTTTGGCATCGCTGCAATACTGGTGATTTTGTTCCTTCCAGAGACAAAAGGACGTGAACTCACATAAGGATACTTGAAATTTCTCATATGAATAAACGACAGACACATTTGTCCTAAATTTTTATAATCATGCATATTCTTATATGCAATTTAATTATTAAATTAAAAATATATTTTAATCCAAATCCCCAATCTTCTTTCAATCACATCTCAATGTAAAGGAGGCATACCTGTGTCAACATTACGGAATCCAGTATCATCTCAATGGAATGATCGTTCAAACAGTCATCAACAAACCAATTTCCGTTGGTGGTTTGCCGTTGCTTTGTGGGTATTATTGCTGATCTCGTATATCGACCGTACCAACATTTCGATCGCAGGTCCAGAGATGGTCAAAGACGGCGTGGTGACTACGCATGCGCTCGCTCTCGCCAACAGCCTCTTTCTCTTTACGTACGGTTTGTCCAATATATTTGGCGGCTATCTCAGCGATCGCTTCGGTCCCCGTAAAATCGCCCTGTTCGCACTCATCTGGTGGTCATTGATGACTTTGTTCACCGGCTTTGTCTGGAGTTCATTGGCCCTCATTTTCTCTCGTATTCTCTTGGGTCTTGGTGAAGGTATGCATTGGCCGCTCAACTCCAAATGGGTGAAAGAGTGGTTCCCATCACACGAACGAGCGCGCGCCAATATGTTCTGGGAATTCGGGCTGACCATGGGGCCGATCATTACAGGTCCTTTCGTCACATGGCTCATTCTTTCAACGGGCACATGGAAATCGCCTTTCATCGTGATGGCATTAGTCGGTATCCTTGCTATGGCACCGATCATATGGATCGTAGCGAAAGACCGCCCGGAAGAAAGCCGATTTGTATCCTCCCAAGAGCTGGCTTACATTCAGGCAGGGCGCAAGGATGAAAGCGCATCCACACAGGTGAGCGTAGGTGAAGTATTAAGCAAAACGGATTTTTGGCTCCTGCTGATCAACTGGTCGGGTATGGCTACCGTCTTCTACGGGATTTTGTTCTGGCTTCCTTCCTATCTCATCAAGGTACGTCATCTTTCTCTGCATATGACCGGTTTCTGGTATATGCTC
This sequence comes from Collibacillus ludicampi, assembly GCF_023705585.1. NCBI lineage: Bacteria > Bacillati > Bacillota > Bacilli > Caryophanales > Alicyclobacillaceae > Collibacillus > Collibacillus ludicampi. The sequence goes on along the minus strand of NZ_BOQE01000001.1, from coordinate 1,570,247 downwards.
CCTTATATATTGATGACCGTATGTATTATCTTGACCGCATTTGCCAGCGACCGCCTAATGAAACGCTCGATCTTCGCCGGAATCGGAACCATTATTGCCGGTGTAGGGCTCTTTCTGGGAACACACGCGGATAATCTTGCACTCGCCATGATTCTGATCTCCATTTCTTCCGCTATGAACGGAGTGGTCTTACCAACGATTTGGAGTTCTCTGCAACGTATGTTCCCCAGCCATAATGTAGGAACCGGTGCAGGACTGTTGAACGGGCTGGAGAACATCATCGCCGCGATCGGTACCTATATTCTTGGCATCTCTTTTTCCGTCGGTTTTACGTATCTGATCATCTTTGCTCTGATCGGCGGTTTAAGCGGGTTGATTCTTGCAAAACGAGGATATTAATCGATCTAAACGATGAAAAAACGAGGTTCCCTCATAAGAGAGGCACCTCGTTTTTTCCTATGAAATGGCGTTCACCATAGGGATTTCCTTAACGATCCCTTGCTTGCGCGCTTTGCGCAGCAGATACATATATTTCTTCTCAGCGGCTTCGATCAAAAAAATGGCATGATCAATTAACTCGGGATCAGTTACACAATCAAGGCGGGACTGGGCCTGCAACCATTCCTCCTTCGCTTTCTCGATCTCCTCAATCAATAGCCTCTCTTCATTCCTTTCCTGTTCTTCCTGTCTTTCTTTCTCCGTTTTCCGGAAACGTTCCCACCAATCCTTCCACTTCACCGCTTTCACCTCTCATCTAGTTTTGCGTGTTACTAGAGTATAGTCGGTGAAGAGGAAAGATATTCTGAAAAATCGCAACAAAAAAGCCCCTCAGGATCATACCTTTGGAGCTTGGTCTTCCCATCCGGGATCCATATCTATAATTCGCGCCTGCCTTCCAGCGCTTTTGAAAGGGTCACCTCATCCGCATATTCCAGATCGCCGCCAACAGGCAATCCGTGTGCGATCCGTGTGATCTTGATTCCCGTAGGCTTGAGCAGCCGCGAAATATACATGGCGGTGGCTTCCCCTTCAATGTTGGGGTTCGTCGCCAAAATGATCTCTTTGATCTCTTGCGCTTCAGGCGTCTGCAATCTGCGTAGCAATTCTGTGATGCGAATTTTGTCAGGACCGATTCCTTCGATCGGAGATATCGCTCCTTGCAGAACATGATAGAGACCTGTATATTCGCGCGTTTTCTCCATCGCCACCACATCTTTCGCGTCCTGCACCACGCATAGGAGCTGGCGGTTGCGTGATGGGTCTCTACAGATACGGCATGGATCCACGTCCGTAATGTTGCAGCATTGCGAACAATAATGCAGATGTCTTTTCGCATTGACCAACGCCTTGGCAATGCCGATGACATCGTCTTCATTCATCGATAACACATGAAAAGCCAAACGTTGCGCCGTTTTTGGCCCGATCCCCGGCAACCGCATGAAACCGTCAATCAGGTCGGAAATCGGTTGAGGATAATACAGCATGGCCTCTCCTCTTTCAAACGAATAGTCGCCCGCTCAATGTTTAAAACAAGCCCGGCAAATTGAGCCCGCGGGTATATTTCGACATTTCATTCGCGACCAATTCATCCGCTTTTTTCATGGCATCATTGATAGCCGTCAAGACGAGATCCTGAAGCATTTCCACATCGTCCGGATCGACCGCCTCCGGTTTGATCGTCACCGATTGAACGAGCTTATGTCCTGTCACCACGACCGTCACGACGCCACCTCCGGCGGTTCCTTCCACCGTTTTCTCGCCCAACGCTTCTTGCGCTTTCAACATCTCCTCCTGCATCTTCTTCGCTTGCTTCATCAATTGATTCATGTTTTTCATCACAACGTCCCCCTAATCTTTGATTTCTACAATATCTTTTCCAAATATACGGACGATCTGCTCCACCCAATCTTCCTGGCCATTAGGTTGTGTCTGTGGCGTGTCGTTCGCGGTTTCGGTGCCCTCGACCCTCATTTCCTGTAATTGCTTCCACTCAGACTGTAAAATCGCCACTAACTGATAATGTGAACCCATGACCTGAGTGAACACTTGGTCAACGATCTCTTTGTTCACAGGCTTCATCACCGTCTCGCGATGAATCTGGTTGCGAAACGCGACAATGATCCGGTCTCGCGCCACAGCGACAGGCTCACCGTCAGACAGCCACGCCTGTGTCGTGATTTTCACCTTTTTGACCTGATTCAAGATATGAGTCCACTGTTGAGTCACTGTTTGCAGCTTTCCTTCATCCGCTTCTTGCAACCATTTCAACAGATGTTGGGCCGAGATCTTCACCGGCTTCCCGTCGGCAGGATTCGGCGGAACACCGCGCGTCCCTGTGGATGGGGAAGGTCTTACAGGCAGTTGCTCCTCTGCACCTGATGCCGATCTTGCCATATCGGTCATCCCTGAGGGTCGATACGCCTGAGGGCCCGAAAGATCCTGCCGTTCATTTCCACGCACCTGTACGGGATTGACAGATGGAGCGGCAGGAGCACGCAAAGCTCCTTCCGCGATCTTCTTCTCCAGCTCACTGATACGTTTCATCAACGTCTCGGTATCGACCGATTCTGTTTTACACAAACGTACAACGAGCATCTCCAGCAATAAGCGGCCATTTGGCTGCCACTTCATTTCATTTTGCGTCTCCGTCATCTTTTCCAACAGATCGACCAACACCGAAGACTCATACATTTCGGCAACCTTGGGGAATCGCTTATCATAATGAACGCGTTCCTTGATCTCCTGCAAATCAGGAACCGTTTTATACATGAGCAAATCACGATAATACAGTTGCAGTTCATGCAGAATCTGTGTTACATCCTTGCCCGCATCTACCATTTGGCCGATCATGCGGAGCCCTTCCTGCATGTCTTTTCGGGCGATCGCTTCCGCAATCTTGCCGATCACCTCCGACGGAACTCCGCCGAGCAAGACCGTCATTTCTTCAATGGTGACACGCCCGCCGCCAAACGCGATCGCTTGATCAAATATGGACAACGCGTCGCGCATTCCGCCTTCCGCGGCCCTTGCGAGCATCCATAAAGCTTCCTCTTCTACGTCTACATCCAACTCTTTAGCGATCAATCGCAAACGCTCTACGATCTGTTCCCCTGTAATCCGGCGAAATTCGAATCGCTGGCAGCGAGAGAGAATGGTAGCGGGAAGTTTATGCGGTTCGGTTGTAGCGAGTATGAACATCACGTGAGCGGGAGGTTCTTCGAGGGTTTTCAATAATGCATTGAATGCCTCTGTTGTCAGCATATGTACTTCATCGATGATATACACTTTGAAACGAACCTCAGTGGGGGCATAGCGTACTTGCTCCCTGAGATCACGGATTTCATCGACACCGCGATTGGATGCCGCATCGATCTCTACAACATCCATGATCGAACCTTCGGTGATGCCGCGACAAGCGGCACATTGATTGCAAGGTTCTTCAGCCGGTCCATGTTCACAGTTAATCGCTTTCGCCATGATCTTCGCGGTGCTCGTTTTTCCTGTGCCGCGGGGTCCGGAGAACAGGTATGCATGTGCGAAACGATGGGTTCTGAGCGCGTTCTTTAATGTGCGCGTCACGTGTTCCTGCCCCACCATATCCGCGAACGACTGTGGTCTCCATTCGCGATACAATGCTCGATACGCCATGCTTCCTTTCCTCCTTCCTCGCTCTTTTTAATGTATCATATCAACTGTCCGGTTTCATCCTCTGCTTTTGAAAAACTGTGATGCGGCAGGCAAACAATCGAAAAATCGATCATCAGCGGAAGATTCTTTGCTCCCGTAAAACATTACATGTATTTGAAAATTCCATCATATTATATGCTTCTCTAAATGTTAAAAAAGACCCAACGAAACGTTAGGTCTTTCAAAATGGAATGCCGTGCATCCAAACTTCGATGCGCAGACGAAAGCGTTACATATGCAGTTAACTCGGATCAGGCGCCCCTGCGGCACACAGGAAGATTCCCTTAGTGCTGCTTCCGCCAGGACCTGACACGGTTCAGGAGTTCCCGTTGCGCAGGACCCAATCTTCTACGCCACTTGCATATGCCAGACCTTCCACCTCACGCACCTCAGTCAGGCATTCGACCCCGCTATAGCGGATTGCGGGTACAGGGCACCGCTACCTCCCCGTCTAGCACGGCAAAATTTTATATCCATGGCGGAGAGAGAGGGATTCGAACCCTCGAGACGCTTTCGCGCCTACACGATTTCCAATCGTGCTCCTTCGACCAACTCGGACATCTCTCCGTTTATGCGTGATATATATGATGAGATGGCGGAGAGGGTGGGATTTGAACCCACGAGACGCTTTCACGCCTACTCGATTTCGAGTCGAGCTCCTTCGGCCACTCGGACACCTCTCCGTGTTCATCCTTTTGCTTTGCGAAGATTACGGAAGAAATCCTTCAATAGTATAGCACACTCGTCCGCCAGAATTCCACCGGTATATTGTGGTTGATGGGTAAACCGATCAACAGCGAACAGATTCACAATGGAACCCGCAGCGCCAAATTTCGGCTCATAGGCGCCGAAGATCACCTCATCCACGCGTGATAGGATCAACGATCCTGCACACATCGGACAGGGCTCTAGTGTAACATAGAGCCTGCATCCTGTCAAGCGCCATCCTTTCAATACTCGGGACGCCTCTCTTAAAGCGATCATTTCCGCATGCGCCGTCGGATCCTTCCATGTCTCGCGCATGTTGTGCCCTCGTGCCACGATTTCCTCACCATGAACAATCACGGCACCGATGGGTACCTCGCCCCACTCCATCGCTTTTCGCGCTTCAACGATCGCTTCCCGCATAAACCGTTCGTGATCCATCTCCGTCCACCTCAGACGTAGTATACCATAAGGGGATGAAGGTGTTCACGAAAGGAACGATCTTGATGGTAACACCGATATCAGACGACACAAACTGTTTTCAAATGTTGTAAATTCCTATAAACTTTTTCTCCATTAGCTACGATCAATTCAATCATGTTATCGTCAACTTTTTGTAATAAGCCAATTTTATTGGGATGATCTCCAAGATCAAACACGACGAGCTTACCTTCAAATTTTTTGCATTGTTCCTTGAATGTTCGAGAAAGAGTGATAGGCGCCGGTTGAAACGGGAGAGATTGATCGCTCAGAGAATAAGGAGTTACATTCTGATGATATGGAATGAACCATTTTAAATGATTCAGAGAAACAAACATCGTTTTGTAAACCGGGGAATAAAAGACAAAATAATCATTCATAATACTTGTAAGATACCCATGAATCGATCGGTTGCCTGTTACATAGATCTCGATGAAACGCCCCCGTACATGATTTAACCCTTTTCGATAAGAGACCGTTTCCGCTTGATAGTCCACGGGTTCTTCCGGAATATCTACAACCTCATCTTGAAGCAATGTACTCAATTTAAGCTGTTGTATATGAACAAGCGGGATATATAAAAACCGTTGTTCATAATAGATAACGACAATATCCAATCCGCAATTGATAAGAATTCCCGTAAAAGGGTTTTTTCCCGAAACCTCAATGTCCACTTGTTTCCCAATATAATCGTTAAAGTTACTCAATGTTACCTCCTCCCTCTTTTGATTCTATCGCCCTGATACAAAAAATATACCCAGCATACTGCAAGATGAGCATCCAACGCTTTCAATAAACGTTTTGAACAACTCTCCTTCCTGTCGAAACTTCAAAACATCAGTTGCAAGCTGTACGAAGAACATCGTTTCCTAGTACAATATCATAAAAACGTCTCAACGTTATGACGAAAGGCTGGTTCCCGTTGTACGAAATCATTTTTTTGAAAGAGTTATATGCAGATACAAATCTTACCATCCACGCAGGTTACATCAATCAAGATAAGAAAGCTCCTTCTCGTTCCAAAGTCGTCTCTTTGAAAGAGGGGCATCAGATCCTCCTGTTTTTCCAGCCCAAGACGCCCCATATGCTGTTTACCCTTCGTACATCTGCAAGGTATCGGCATGTCCTGAACAATCTCTTCTGTGTGACCGCAAGCCCGGTAGGACCGATCATGACGATTCACGACAAAAAATTACCTGAACACGCGGGACAAAAACTTCATCAATGGCTCAATCATGAACTCCAAGTGCTTGGATTATAAAATGGATACAAAAATCTCCTTATTCATGAGAAACACAGCTTTTGATGATTTCTCATAAATAAGGAGTTATTTATCTCACGCAATTTGCTTTGCATTGGAATCGAAACGTTGGCGTGGGAGGTGGTTAGAGGACACCCGCTTCCCGTTGAACCTGAGGCTCCTCCAATGAGGGCGATTCAAACTCCGTACCTATACCGCCATATGCAGCCATTCCATGATAACTGAGATCCAATCCGACAAGCTCTTCTTCCATCGTTACTCGAACAGGAACGAGTTTCTCGATCAAGCGGAGAGCAACTGTTGTGGACAGATAGCCCCAGGTACATACGACAACGGTTCCCAAAACTTGTACCCCTAGCAGTTTCCATTCCCCTGTAGTCAAAAGTCCGCCATCCGTCGCAAAGAGTCCTACTGCGATCGCGCCAAATGCCCCGGTGAATCCATGAACAGCAACCGCGCCGACCGGGTCGTCGACCTTTTTCCGTTCCACCCAACCGGTCGCCCAAATCATAAGAACGCCTGCGAACGCACCGATCAATAACGAACTTTCCAGGCTTACAAACGCACATCCAGCCGTTATCGCCACAAGTCCAGCGAGAACTCCGTTCATCGTGTGTCCTGGATCTGCTTTTCCAGTTTTCAAGAGGGTATAAAGCATGGCCGACGCACCACCGGACGCTGATGCCAGCAGAGTAGACGCAGCGATCATACCGATGTTGGCGGAAGTCGCATTGAGCGTGCTTCCCGCATTAAAACCAAACCAGCCAAACCAGAGAACGAACGTGCCGATCGCAGCAAGAGGAAGATTGCTCGGAGCGATTGGATTCACCGAACCATCCTCATTAAATTTGCCGATACGCGCCCCGACGATACGAGCCGCCGCAAGCGCGGCAAATCCGGCCATCGCATGGATCGCCGCCGAACCCGCGAAGTCTTTCATTCCCAGATTTTCAAGCCAACCGTTGCTTCCCCAAATCCAGTGACCTGAAAGAGGGTAGATCACGGCCGTCATACAAAGTGTATAAAGGATATACGCCTTAAAATTTGTCCGTTCCGCGACCGCTCCACTCACAATGCTGATAGCCGCTACCGCAAAAGCCGCCTGAAACAGCCAGAAAACATCCGTAGGAATCGACAGTCCCAAATGAGCCATATCCCCTTTGAGAAAGAAGCCGTTTCCGCCAAAAAGTCCGAAATGATCCACCCCGAACATGATGCCGAACCCGATACTGTAGAACATGAGGACACCAAAGATTAAATCAACGAACACTTTCATCAAAATCGAAACGTTATTTTTTGCACGAACAAATCCAGCCTCAAGAAGAGCAAAACCGCCCTCCATAAAAAAAATCATTGACGCGGTTAGAACCACCCAGATGGTATTCAATCCCAATGAAAGTGATTGCGTAGTCATGATCTCTTCTCCCCCGCATTGAAATCATACACCTATTATTAGGGTAAAGCGGATAAAAGTCAACACTTGATGTTATATTATCTAACATCAGATGTGTATCCCTTTCTAGAAACGAAAAAAGGCCAAGACTACTCTCACACGCAACGAAAACACGTAAGAGTAGTTTCGGCCCATTTTGTTTCACTTCGAGGGTTTTCCCTCTTTAGAAAGCTTTCACCATGCCGCCATCTACTAGTACCGCCTGGCCCGTAATGTAGGAATTGGCGAACGAACCGAGAAAAACGACCGCACGCCCGAATTCCTCCGGTGAACCGTATCGACCGAGTGGAATCTGGGCGATGGCTTCCGCTTTCACTTCTTCCACCGGAACCCCTTTTTGTTCTGCTTTCAGGTGATCCAATTCGGCCACCCTGTCTGTCGCAATCCGTCCGGGAGCCACCGTATTGATGAGAATATTGTCTTCCGCGAGTTCCATCGATAAACTTTTTGTCAATCCGTTGATTCCCGCACGGAATGTATTGGATAAAATCAGTCCAGGGATCGGCTGTTTTATGGATGAAGAAGTGATGGTCACGATCCTTCCTGCCCCTTTTTCCCGCATGTATGGAAGGCTGGCCCGGATTAAACGTACGGCACTCAACAAGTTCAATTCAAACGCGTTGACCCACGTTTCGTCAGTAAAATCATCGAATGTACCTCCGGGAGGGCCACCCGCATTGGTAACCAGGACGTCCAAACCGTTTCCAAAAACAGCAGCTTCCCGAACCGCATGATGAATATCTTCCGCACGTGTAACGTCCATCTGCGCGATATGCACCTTCTGCCCCGTAGCCTCTTCAATATCGGCGGCCGCCTTCTGCAACTCTTGAAGGTTTCGGCTTGCGATCGTCACAAGTGCTCCTTCGCGGGCAAATTCCAGCGCACTCGCCTTTCCAAGACCCTTGCTTGCGGCGGTGACCAAAACAGACTTCCCTTTCAAACCAAGGTCCATGATGAAATTCCCCCTTTCCTTAAAAAATTACCAGTGAATTCGTACATTTTCAAGTTGAATGCCTTCTGATTTCATTTACATCAGGTGAAACATAGTCGATATAAGGATGATTGTCCGCTCATCAGCCGAGAGATCTTCTTCATATGACAGGATATTCACCATGCGCTCGCATAATACAACCCTAAGTCCGACATGTCCGAACTCAGGGTTGTTTGCGCGACCTTTCAATTTTTCGTGACTTTTTTCACGATACACCTTGTTGCTTGCCGGTTAATGTAGGAAAATGTGGAAGAACTTCTTCCCCTAATTCTTCAATCACTTCTTCAACAGGACGCAGGCCATATTTTAAGTTGATAATGACATGATTGACACCCGCAAGTTTAAGACTCTCAATGAATTCGATGAGTGGATTGCGCCCGATTCGGAATCCTAAATGAATAGGGATTGGTGCATGATTCGGATCCTCCGTTAGATCTACATAGAGGGACTGACTGAATGGTTTAAACTCATCGGTAAGAGAGCGCCAATTTTTAATCAGTTCCGCTTGGAATTTCAAGTTTCGGGGATAGTACATCCAACCATCACCGTTTTCGGCAATCCATTCAACCGACTGAGAGCTGTGGCCGGTAACCAAGACCGGAATGTCCGACAGACGCGGTTTAGGCAAAACGTCCCCGCTCAACATATGGACACGTGGCGATTGGATCATAGGAAAGCTTTCCTTCCATGCTTTTTTCATGACCATGATCGATTCTTGAAACAAAGGACTACGCTCATTGGGGTCAACTGAAAAAGCCGGAAATTCTATAGGACGATCCCCGGTCGCAACCCCGAGAACCAGTCGTTCACCGGATAACTTGTCGACGGAAGCGGCTGCTTTAGCCACATGTAGAGGATGACGCAATGTGAGAATAATGCTTGCGGTTCCCAAAGCGATGTTGTTTGTATGGGCGGCTAAATACCCTAAAAAGACCCAAGGATCATAAATTTGGCCCACATCTCCAAAATAGGGGTCATGCAACGGAACATCCCTGACGAACAATGCAGCAAAATTGAGTTCTTCCGCTCTTTTTGCCAGTTTGATTTGCTTTTCAATATTCATCTCCGGAATGCTGCCTTCGTATGATTCCAAAGGAAAGAACAACCCGAGAGTCAAATGGTTTTCATGAAACATACGTGAATATCCTTTATGATTAACGAATCGGTTCATCATCACTCCCCCATATCTTTATTTATAAATATCTATAATTATCGATATAATAATAAGATAAAAACCACCGAACCTTCAAGGCCAAATATTGTAATGGAGCTTACGAAAAATTCGACAAGTCTAGTCGTATGATTTACAAATCCCTAGATAACAATTCCTTAATTTTTTGGATGTTCTCTTCATCCCTTTTATAATAAGTCCATTGCCCAATCCTTTTTGCTTTTATCAATCCGGCTTTTTGCAGCATGGATAGGTACAGGGACACCGTGGATTGTGACAGTCCAACTTTTTTATGGATATCGCTTACGCAAACCCCATCTTCGTGTAGATCCCCATTTTGTGGTTTTGGGAAGTGAATGTCAGGATTTTTTAACCACTGGATGATCTGCAATCTCGTTTCATTGGACAAAGCTTTAAATACTTCCAAAAGTTCCATGGCTCCCTCCAGGTTCATCAATTTCAATCGTATTTTTATATTACATGATTTGTGATGGCTCAGGAATGAAAAGACACCCTCCTTGATTTCGGATCAATCCTCTGAGACTTCTGGACATGTAAATCGGTGAGACTTGGCTCATCCGGCCAAACGAAAGGTGCATTCTTCTACGATTACCACTTTACATATTTATTCCACGATTCAATGGTATATTTTCCACTTAGAAACTCATTCAAGTACAGATCTTGTAGAAAGGATGAAAGTAAGTGAAATTTACCAAAAAATCATTGAGTGTCGTAATTGCCGGGTTCGTGCTTACAGGTCTTCTTTCGGGGTGTGGAAGCCAAAGCACATCAAACGGTCAATCCTCAACTTCTGCTTCAAATACGGCAACTACATCCAATGGATCAGATAACAATCCATCCGGTCAACAACATGCTGGACAACATCATAATGGGCAAGGATTTGTACAGGCACTTGTAAATGCCGGAGTTTCCCAAAGCGATGCACAATCTCTAGCGAAACTGATACAGCAAACGAATACAGATCCAAAATGGGTCATGGAACAATTGAAAAATAAAGTGTCCGTCAGTGACATTACTAGCGAGATCAATAATGGAAAAGCTCCGAAGAGACAATGGAACGGAAATCACCAACCACATTCCGATGCACAACACAATCAAAGTGATAATCATTCAAGCCAATCTTCCACAACTGCTGGTGGATCGGGTTCCAATTCGAATTAACACGGCTGAAAGCCATAACGAGAAAGAGGGTGTCCCAAAGTGTAAGTCCCAGGGGCTCCCTCTATTATTTTTACATTTGAAAACAAAAAGAAATCGCCCTCTGGTCACCCATTTTCAAAATCTCTCGGTTAAAATGGAGGTGGCGCTGCATTACAGGAGATGAGATATTTAAATGGCTCAATTCGATTGTCTTCGTGTATGAAAATTTCAATACAATGCGGTACCCTATTTTTTGACTGTATGGCAGAAAGTATTATTTGAACTTTCCGAAAAGAGAAAAAGGATGGGATAAAGATGCTTGAATATCTTAACTCGGCAGTAAGCCTTAACACTTTAATCTGGTTATTTCCTATTGCGTTTATGTTACACGATTTTGAAGAAATCATCTGGATTGAACCGTGGTTAAAGAAAAATTACACCAAGGTTATCCATATAGTCCCCGGAACATATAGAAAATTCATCGAAAAATATGCCAAGGTCACATCTTCACAATTTGCCGTTGCTGTTTTGGTAGAATTTATTTTATTTATTCCGACCACTTTTTTGGCGGCAGAGAAACATATGTATTTATTCTTTCTCGGATTTAACATGGCGATTCTTTTGCATGTATTAGGACATATTCAATCAATGATTTGGTGTAAAATGTATACCCCAGGTGTAGGGAGTGCTTTGCTTATAACTGCCCCTTACTCCGTTTATGTGCTATATCGATTTCTAACGAATGGGATCGTAAGTTGTAGTTCGGTTTTCTGGAGTTTACACGTTGGTTTTCTATTATTGCCCATTGTGATATTTGGACACTGGTTAGGCAAGAGACTCGTTCCGATGACGAAGAATTGCAATTGATTCGCAATCAGAGAAAAGGGCATAAAAAAGCGGATTCCAAATTCCTTGGAATCCGCGCCACTCTTGGCTTTCCTGGTGCACCCGGAGGGACTCGAACCCCCGCAAGACGCGGTTTAGGAAACCCAAACAGTATGTGATTTATGATATCACCGAATGATACTACGTCCAAAAACCCTCGATAGAACAAGGTTTTTCGATCATCTTCTACGACACATGTGATATCTAGTTATAAGTAGTTTGTGACCACTCATGTGACCAAGTACGAAACATACCTTCTTAGTATTATTATGTCCAAGTATCATATACGTCTTATGATTTTTATACAACCTCGTGAACCTCCATGAATTTAAGTTTCTCGTTTATTAAAACAATCATCTCCCTTTATTTTCAAGGTGTATTTATTTTATTGTCCCTTCGAGAATTTTTTGCAACAATCATTCTTTATCTACTATACTAGAATAGTATGGAAGAAAGCGGAGGGACGTCGGTTTATGATTGAGGTATATTGCGACGAGAGTCGTCCTGAGACAATATATGGAGTAAACAGTCCAGATAGATTTATGGTATTGGGAGGACTTTGGGTTCCATATGATATCCGGGAAGATGTAAAAAATCAAATTAAAAATTTAAAAACGAAATATGATGTTTATGGGGAGTTTAAATGGAACAGAGTCTCTCCATCTAGGCTTGAATTTTATCTGAAACTTATTGATCTTTTCTTCAAGAATTCCATTCGTTTCAGATGTATTGTGGTGGATAGCCATTTTGTTGACATCGACACTTATCATGAATCTGACAGCGAGCTTGGTTTCTATAAGTTTTATTATCAGTTGCTTTATCACTGGATTGATTCTCGAGAAACTTACTGGATATATTTAGATCACAGAAAAAATAAGTTACGTAACCGACTCCATAAATTAGAAGAAGTTCTCGACAAAGCCATTATTCGAGATACAGGACAATTAAACAAAATAGGAGACGTGCAGGCAATAGAGTCAAAACAATCCCTTCTTATCCAGTTAACAGATATTTTAATCGGAGCCGTTGGGTACCGAATGCATCGTTTGAACGGAAGTCAGGCTAAGTTACAAGTAATAGAACGAATTGAAAGTTATTTGGAACACCCGATTTGGCCTACCCCAAAATCCGAACGAAAGTTCAATGTGTTTAAAATTGCACTGAGGGGGTAATCCTATGTATGCTCCCTTGTTGCAACTAAAAAATGAAACACAGTTTCGTCAGTACTATATTAAAAATTTTTGTACCCGACCAATCATTACACATGATGGCTTTAATATTGTCTTCCGCCAGGATCGTTTTGATCATGCTTTCTTCAAGAGTCAAGATCGAAGATTGCGGGATAAAAGCGAGTTCGACTGGGATCGAGCCCAACGAATGGATTGGATTAAAAAAGTATTGCAAGATCCACATGTAATTACTTACCAAGGTTTCGATAATATTAAATATCGAATCGATCCTTTGAGAAGAGTATCGGTTCTTACAGATGATATGTACGCCGTGATTATTGAATTCAATAGAAAACTTACAAAAGGGTTCTTTATCACTGCATTCATGATACATGACAAAGAGATTTTGCAAAACCTAATATCCAAACCATTGTGGTCTCATCCTTTTATAATAAATTAAGAACTAATGTTCTAGTGGTAATTTGACAATTCACCAATCTCATCATAAAATAATATTGTCCTCTACTTAAAGTAGTGGGATCCGCATAGGTTTCGGTCCGCTGAACCGGCGAATCAGCGGCCATCCACATTTTAACCAGTCGCCTCCTTTTTTAAGAGGGAGGTTTTTTATTTTTTTGTTTCAAAGAAAAGAAAAAGACATCCAATTATGGATGTCTTTTTCCGTAAGGTCTTGCCCAACTGGTGCACTACATAGCGCCATAGTGTCACCGAGCATTAACTACCGCTGATTTTATTTTAACCAAAACACCTTGTATTAGTCAACAGAAAAATAAAGAATTTTTGGTGGTACTCCCGGTGGGATTTGAACCCACAACCTTACTATTAGCGGTAGTTTGCTCTATCCAGTTGAGCTACGGGAGCACGCTTATATTATTGTAACATCATTAATTAAAATTGGACAAGACATTTTTTCCTTTACTTTTCCTTATATGATAATTGTTCAATCCCACGTACTTGGAAACATAACCAGTTTATAAATTGTGTCATCGTCTGGCCGACGCGTAACACCTTGATGGCGTGAAAACGTGGTGTGCGCAGCGCTTCCTCCACCTCAAACGGTGCATCTCCCCAGCCAGATCGCGGTAGGTCTTTTTACTGCTGGTGTACAAGTGATAGTGAGGCCCGGCCACTTTGATGATCTTGTCCAGATCCCGCGGGATCTGCTCCCAGCAGTGAAAGAGCCAAACCAGCCCAAGACGCCATTTCCGTGTTTCTACAGCCAGCGGATTTGCTGTTAAACGATGGTTCGGTTATGGGGTGGGCCGATTACGGCCTCCGCATGGCCGGACGCCAGATGCCACTCGAACACAACGAGGTTCTGCGGCGTCACTCTCAGTCGGCATCCGTTCCACTCAATCCAGTCCTTTTGCATTTTTTATACCAAACGAAAAACCCCACTGAGTGAACAGTGAGGCCCAAGAACACACCTTATCAAGTACAAATAACTATTAATTATTTACTTACTATAACTCTGCTTTCATTTTGGAAAATATGTTTTTCAACGCTTTGTACAATTTAACTTGAAAATTTTTATACACCTGAATCTGCTTATACGGAACTATAGGTAATTTATTTTCATCTAACCCAAAAAATACAACCAATTTCTCTTCATTATTTAGTTTTCCTTGGTCTGATTGATTTACCTTCCATCTACTATGTTCCGGATTGAAACGATGAGTATGTTTATGTCTTAGTTCTTCGAAATCTTCTACTGCTTTTTCCAGTTCAGCGAGTTTTTCTTTATATGAAATATCTAGTTTTTTAATAACTTCCTTAAACGATACTTGTTTTGCTCCCATTCCCTTACCTTCTGATAAACCCAATTCTAAATATACATTTAACATTTGGCCCAATTTTTCAATCAATGAAAAAGCACGACCTGCCGCTGTGTCTAAAAAGAAGGATAAATGTGGTTCATAAAATGGATCTGAGGGATTTTTACAATATAGACTGTTATCAACACTGTAGTAATGGTAGGCTAAGCAATAAACAAGAGATGTACTTAACTCTTTATACTTTCTCTCTAACAAAGATATCCATTGTTTAGTCTCAAGCATTTTATTGGACTTTAAAGCATCTTGACCGATAGCTGAATCTAATTTTTCTCTTAAATCTATCCATGATGGAAAGTCATAAATATCTAGTTCAGCTTCAGCTTTCTCAATATATTTCTGGTCTATTAGAAAAGTTAGGTAATCCATATATGATCACTCCACTCGTAATTTTTTCCATTTCTATATTTAATAACTACATATATTGTTATATACCATTCAGCTACACTCCTATTCAAATCTATGTGAGTTAAGTGGGTGTGATTGTGCAGTATTAAAGGAATGGGATTGTTAAGGATGCCATTACACGATGGTGACACTTGATTCTGAGGAAATATGTTGGAACCCCGGCACTAGGCCGGGTTATTCTCTCTTGTCTTCATACCTTTTACTACGAGCCACGCCTTCCAATTGCAATCCTAGCACTCCGCATCGAACGGAACACCCTTTTATTTTGCCTAACACCATTCAACTTGTGGCGCATACAATGTATTAATTAATTATTTCCTATTAAATGATATTTTTTTAATCAACAATTGGTATCCAAAAAGTAATATGAATACTAGAATTTGATAATACAAATGACCTATAAGTACTATGTTAATAATACTAAATATAAGTATTGGGCCTACTTCCCTCCACCTTATATTTTTGTAGTCCCTATTAAATAGTTCTGACAATGCTTTCAATACTAAAAGAAGTAATAAAAATCCAGAAAATAAAGAAATAAGTGATGTTGCTTTATCACTAATTGTAGGAAGATGAATTATTACATAAACAACAGCGATAATTATAAAAATGAATAAAAAGGCAAAATAAGTGAAAATTATAGGCAAAAATATCCTTTCTATTATATTCATATAGTAGTAAAAACTTTCAAAAACACCGTTAGAATAAATCATTGGGTAAATTTGTTCACGGCGATTTTTCAAATTCAAAACTTCTTCATGTATGTCTTTTACGCATTCTTCCAATTTATCATCATCACTACTCTTCAGACTTTCAAATAATTTATCATAAATTGGTTTAGATAAAGCTGAGTATGATTCCCCGAGTTTCTCATATATTAATTTTTGAGAATCCTCGTTTTTTAACCTTAGGTATAATAAAATATTACATTCTAAGCGTCCGTATATTTCCAATTTATGGTCTATTCTCGAAACTTGAAGACTTTTATCATCGGTAATTGTTTTCTTTATCTCTTTGAATAGCCAAAGTGTAACTACTAATAGAGAGATCCAAAAAAGAAATACCGAGGGATCTCCACCAGCTAATTGCAGTAATGCGTTTCCTATCAATACAAAAAAGTTCGGAGTCGGCATTTTTTCTCCCCTTAAAGGATATTTAAAAATAACATTCAACCTATTCAACACCCGATAAAAAATTCCTGCCTCATCTATCGTGATCATTTTTTTGAATAGGTGTTATGCGTTAGAGAGATCAATAACCCCGGGTTAATAATGGTGCTCAAGATAATTTTTCATTTAAAGAATTTAACTATAATAAATTCAAAAGCTAGCTTTTTTCTGTTATTCAAGTCCTGCTAGTTCATAAATCCTCTTTCTCCACTTGGTTGAGATACTAATCCCTCCTTAAAATTAAGTATATTTTTAAGTTTGAATTCATTCCCTAGCATCACTCCGTCTTCCGACAACGCATTTCTCGATCCCAGCCCGACGATGGAATCCAGCGGCCACGCCTCGAACATCTTGGCTGCTTCTCTTTGATCGGGCCCAGGTTGGCGAGTACATCCTACACCGCCACCTGATTCACGTTGGCCGCTACTTCCGGATTGAACAGACTTTGCGCATTCAGGCCAGACACGATGCATTGGTTTATTTCGGCAACAATTTACTAAAGAACCCCGGAGTTAAGCCGGGGTTTGTTGTGTTTGGGCTTGAACATTCATAAATACTTCTGTGTCCTGGCTCAATTTTGCATTCGCGATCCAGTCCGTAAAAGCAAGTGCTGCTTTCACGCCGTCATGCGACCTTGCGGCAGCCAGTTCCGCTTGAATCAGATTCAAAGTATCCTGAATCCTTTGAGGCGTAACATCCTGCTCGAACCGATCCGGAAGAACTTCGCTGATGTACTTTGCCACAGCGGCCTTCTGGATGTCATTGAGTTGACTAACTTCTACACCCAACGCTTGTACTGCACAATAGGCGGCAGCCTTGATCAATGCATCCCTCTCAATGGCGCTCTCCGTTTCAAATGCCTGCTTCACATCTTCCAGTGCCTGTTTAGCCTCGTGATTTTCCTTGATGTGTTCAAATAATTCCCTCGTACCATGCAACAGCGGCACTACCTTTGATTCAATTCGCTTCGCATAAGCGATCGCCCCACTCAATCCTGCTACAACTCCCGCAACACCTGTGATTACAGCATTCATATCCATCATGTATTACCCCTTTCAGGAAATATTTTGGAAAAATAAAAACTCCTCAAATGGTGAGGACCTTATTGCTTAGGAATTCCGGCTGCATCCCGCAGTGCATCTGCTGCGAAATGAGCCGCGTCTTGTACGTTTTTGTCATTCGTTGCGTTATACAACGCTCCAAGTACAGCGATCACTTTTTGTGCTGCTTCCTTATCCAATTTCGGTTCCTCCTTTTTCGGTTGCGATTCGGCAACCATTTGATTGTATTTATTTGTAACATCCCGAACCACATCAGCCCACGTCATCCCGTGGCTTGCCAGGTACTCGATAGGATCCGTATGATCTGTTTCATGCCATTTTGCAGAAACCTGAGCGTGGCTCAGTATGGTTACCCCATCGATCACATCAAGCTTCCGGTCAAAGAGTACCTTCGCGGCAAGCCATGTCCAGCGGTCATATGCTGCCTGAAACTTCGCTGGATCGTATGTCTGGCAAAGTTCAAACCCAAGGTAGTGTTGATTCGCGGTGTGTGCTGCATGCCATGCGATGTAGTTAAAGTCCGCAACTTGCAGAATCTGTGTGTCATCTACGAATGCATGTACAAATGCATCCTGCCAGTGTTGTGTCTCGTAATTACGCTCTCCCTCTGCTGAGTCGTTATAGACCGCAGTAGCATGCATCACGACACCTTCATACTGGCCAACGCCTTTCGCAAAGGGGATCTGCGGGAGACCAGGAATCAATTTAACGTTGATTGGATACCCCATCAGTTCTCTTCTCCTTTCGAATTATCCTTCAATTGGTATATGAAACGTATTATCACTTTTGGAACAGGCACCCCGCACCTCCCCAGGTTCTCAATGATGCTGATTCCTTCATTTCCAAGACAGGCAAAAATCACTGCTTGGCGACACACCGGCACATTCGGGCTGATCAGCCCATCCAGCGCGTTTGCGAACACGACAGCGACCATCATGGCCGTTTTGCGTTTGATTCCTTCCAATCCTCGACGGCTGCTCAATTCTCCGGCTTTCCCGGCCGCGATCATTCCTGAGATGTAATCCACGATGAAAAAAAGGATGAGCGTCTTGAGCGTAACGTCCCAGCCGCCAAAAAAGGGAGCGATTGCCGCTCCCAATAAACCAAAAAACATATAAACATCTTGCAGTTTCACTGCATCACCCCGCTTTGCGACAAATTAAAAAACCGCTCACTGTTGTGCGGTTCCGGTGATCTGATTGTATTCGTCTTGCGTGATCAATCCAAGTGAGACGGCTTTTTGAAGTTGCCCCAACGTTGCCCATTTGAATTGATAAGCCATCTTCCAGAAATCGAACGGGGTCATCTCACGCACCTCCTTTCAATTGCAACTGTACGATACCTGCCCCGATGGCGTTTAGCGCTTGCTCAAGCTCGGCGTTCTTTAGGGCCTGTTCCACTAGGAATTGACCAAGGAGTTGGCTTGGGTCGGGAGGCTGGATTGGT
The DNA here is from genome assembly GCF_023705585.1 of Collibacillus ludicampi. Classification (NCBI taxonomy): domain Bacteria; kingdom Bacillati; phylum Bacillota; class Bacilli; order Caryophanales; family Alicyclobacillaceae; genus Collibacillus; species Collibacillus ludicampi. The sequence continues at coordinate 1,551,347 of NZ_BOQE01000001.1, read as the reverse complement.
TGTGGGACTTTCGAAAGCGCATTCTGCCAATCCTGTTCAGTGGCATCCCGCCATGATTGACGGGGTTCTGTGGTATCTTGTACATGAACAATCGCTGTACCATCACCATTGTCTATTGCTTGTATGATGTCACTGTAATCAAGATCAAGAACACCATTTACCAAAGGCACGATTTTGTACACATTCATTCCCCCTATTCAAGTTCATAAGCACCTGTAACGGTACAGCTTCCATTACCATTGGTGGATAGGGTAATGGATAGTGAGTTTTTAAAGGGAATCATGGCTAATGCGGTAGTAGCACCTGACACGTTATTGAAAGCTAATATACTTGGTGTAAAAGCGGGACCAAGTGGTGCGGCATTCGTGATCGTTGTACCATCCGCAACAATGGTCACATTCGTTACATTTGCCGGAACACTTAACCCTATGGCTAAAAGCCTGCCTGTACCCGATACGTTCAAGATGGTATAGTTCGTTTGGTTTGCGCCCACCGTCACATTGATCGGTAGCGTTTTTCTAGGACGTTGCGGGGTCACGGTCGGAATCGCGTTCACGCTATTTTGCAGCTGTGACACCTTTTGATGTAGGTTTCCTGTTGCGCTGGCGGGATCGCCAATGTTCCCGATGGACGTTTTGATGTCCTTCAGTTTGGCGTGAGCGGTTCCTGTGGAACTGGCGGCATCCCCTGTGTTTCCGAGAGAACTTTTTAGATCTACGATTTTTGCATGAACGGTTCCTGACGCATTAGCTGCGTCCCCTGTATTTCCTAAGGATGACTTAACATCCACGATCTTTGCATGAACACTTCCCGTTGGATTTCCGGTATCGTTTGTATTCCCGATAGACCCCTTAACATCCGCAACCTTCGCATGTAATGAACCCGTAGCATTTGCTGAATCATTGGAAGTCCCTACAGAATTTTTCACATCCGTGATCTTGGCGTGCACACTCCCGGTTGAACTCGCTACATCCGTTGAACTTCCAATTGAGTTTTTGGCATCTGAAACTTTAGCATGCAAGCTTCCATTCGGATCCGCAGAATCTGTTTTTCTGCCGATCTGATTCCATATTTGAACCAATTTAGCAAATATATCGGACACCTACTGCACGCTCCTTCCTGTCCCTGTTAGATTGCCCGTCGTAGGATCATAAGAATAAGTGGTGGTGATCGTCTTTCCCCCTACGATCTCCTGCATTTGAGTGAGATTTCCGGACGAATCATACGTGTAATTGATTGTTTTTATAGTGGTGTTGGTTGCCGGATCTCTCTCTAACACTTGCAACAAATTTCCTGTTACTGTATCGTAAGTGAAAGTGTTTCCACGTGTGTCAGCCCTTTGAATGACGGCAGTAAAAAAGTCAACATCGGTATTTTTTGAACCAAGGGAAGCTATGTTGGCGACAGGAAGCTGATTCACCGGTACCTTCCCAGATTGATCTAATGAAGCAACACCGCCAGGTTGACCGACAGTCGATTGTGGTACTGCAGCATTCGCAACAGCCAATGCATTAGATGCAGATTGGGCGTTTGCGTGCAATTGAGCATCAATGATATCCATGTTGTCATTATCGTGTTGCTTATCGTACGTATCGTTCGGATCCGGTTTCTTGAGGTTGTAATTTTGAGTGTATTGCACTTGTCACCACCTCACTTATGGCGTTTTCGTCTGGAGATCTTGGTAGGTTAATCCGCTACTATTCATTTGCCCATAGGTGTACTTACCGTTGAAGTCTGCGTACACGTTATAGAGATACTGATAAAGAACCTTCAAATGAGCGGGTATCATGGAGTTAAGAAGCAACTTGAGATCGCCCATATTACTCGGGATTCCCTTGAAATCTGTGAACTTGATAGTGAATTGATAGTTTGGGAAGTCCTCGATGATCTGCGTCTGGTACCCATATGCCGCAAGTACATTCATGATAGCCGCCGGTGTAGCACCGATCCCTCCCCGCATTTTGGCCATAACATTGTTTCTTCGTTCCGGATATGTTCCACCATCCACCAATTTGATCGCATATTCAGCTTCATATTGATCCAATGCCCATGTGGCCGTTGGAACGAAAAATTGATTCCTCACGTCATCGGTGGCCGCCTCAAGATCATCGAACTGTCTGCCCAAGGCTTTTAAGAAAGCTTTCAATGTTTTAGCATCCTCCCCTAAAAAAGAAGGAGGCAACCAGCTGACAAAGTCATCATAGTAAGCCATTTTGCACCTCCTATGAGGACTGTTGAACGGTAATGGTACCAGCTACGGCTAGTTCCTGATTCCCGAGAGCAATGTTTGACGATGGTGTATTGATGCTGCAATCGATGACTCCTGGTACTTTGAACACCGCATCGGCCATACCCATAACTCTCACAACTCCACCGATCGGTATAGATGATATATAGTTTTGAATTGCCTGCATAACTGGTGTTTGCACACTGGCAAGGGTATAACCAGGAGCTAGTGTGACAGAAATTACAACATCAATTGTATGAGCCGTCGGCGGAATCACCCGAGCATCCGCCCCCACTGGACGATTCTCGTTGATCACATTTTGTACGTTGTTAATAAGGTCTTGCGATGGAATTCCGCCGTCAGATACGAGAATATCCACGGTCCCATTTCCGCGTGCAAGTGGAAAGACCGACGCGTTTGTGACCCCAGTAACCCCTTTAGCCCATATGAGATAATCTGCTGGCGTTCCGCCGTCAACAGGATTCCGAATCAATTCAAGATAACGAGCTCGTAACTCATCATCAGTCTCCGTATCTACACCCCCAGTGAGCCCTCCAGGTCCTACAGCAATCGTTTGAAGACCACTAATCGCAGGGCCTGCAATTTGCAAGGGAGTCCCTTCAGGAAGGTTGCCGATCTTACCAACCACTGTGCATTGCACCGGAGCCGAACCTGTTGTCCATCCACTCGCTAGGTTTACGTCCTGAGTGACTCTTACCTCCACAGAACCATCTAATGTAGAGAAGACGGTTCCTGCCGGCACCAGTGATCCGATCGGACTGGGAGTTGTTCGCGTAAAAACAACATTTCCTGTCGATGCAATCCCTTGTTTCCTTGAAATCCCTCGCTCTTGTACTCGTAAATTAAGGAATGGCCCTTCACTCGAGATGACGAAAAAGAGCTCCACCAGTTGTTCAAGCATGTACCATTGATTCTGCAAAGCACGGGCTGTAACGGCGATCAGCGTTTGAATCTGCGAACCATCCGTAAAGTCCGTTGCCTGTGATCCCGCTGCGATCATATCCGCTTGCATCTCAGAAACAATTTGGTCAAACGTCTTATACACCGACCGTCACCTGCCCTGTAAATTGACCACTGGATCCATCGACAGCAACCCATTTATTGAGGAAGTGCACAATTCTCTTCTCCGGAAAAGGAGTCACTGTTACCTGAACATCAGCGACTCGCGGATCAGCCAGGATACATGAACGCGCTGCTACAATCGCTCGTTCGATCCAGTCCGGGGTAATAGGTTCAGAGAGCATATCAAAGATGGTATTTCCGTAATCCGGCGCATAAAAAAGAGCCCCGTATGGCGTAGCCCATCGGCGCTCTAAAGCTTGATGTAGGTTATCGACTCCCGCTACCAATGCGAGATCACCTTGGGACGTAGTGCCCCAATCCTGTACATCGGTTTGCGCTATATCCACCCCGAAAATATCCGCCATGTTTCACCACCTCTAACCTGACGTAACCTTTGTTGAACCGGTAGTTATTGTTCCGGTTGCAGTAAATGTATCTCCATTCGAATCTACTCCAGTTACCTGAACCATATCTCCGACACGAGCGATCGGTGCCCCTCCCCCAGCTAACTCAATAAGAGGTGTTCCTTCCTCATTTTCGGTTGGAAACCTTCCTACAATGACCGGTCTATTTTGATCTCCATTGATGAAAACAACGAGTACTTCAATACCCGTTTGTGGTAACCAAACACAGGAGTCTGCCCAATCCGTTTCAAATCGCGCTTCTGGTAGGTGCACCGTTGCCCGGTAATGACCTTCGAGGCTCATGACGATCCCACGTTGCGGATGATAGGCAAATCCGTTCATCAAATCGACCCCTTTGCTACATAGCCGCTTTTGCTCATAGAGTATCGATCTTTCGGGTATAAGTCTTCTTTGTATTGCTCCGCGTCATCGGGACGGATGTTAGTTAGATCCAAAGATGACGTGAAGCCACTTTGTTTGCCAAACTTATGTCTCACCTTCTCAATGTAATAGATACCTGAGAACCGGCCGGCATCCGTAATCTTGACTTTCTTCTCAGCAACAAACACGGTGTTACCCGGTAGATCCTCAATGATTCCTGTGATTGCTTGTCGTGAGTATTCGTGCAAGTAGTTTGCCGCAATTTTGTTTGCAAGGTCAACGCTAGTAGCTTTCGAATCAGTGACCACTTTCTCGACGACCTGCCCGTTCATGGCCTTAATCAGATCATCATTTTGTGCACTGCCCTCGATCAACTGTTTTTTGTGCCAATGCAACACAGTTACTTTGTTATAGACCCCCACCGAGCTATCATCAAACTCGATACTGCTACCTGAAAGACCCGATCCTTTTGCTGAGATCGTTGCAACAACCGTTTCGTCCGCTTCCTGACGAGGACCAAAATACAATTCAAGATCTTTGGTCACATAACAAACAAAACCCTCGCGAGCCGCGAGAGTTTGCAAGATTTCCCATTCCTTTTTGTCCTGGTACACGTCTTTAGGAAGAATTTCTGTTGTCTCTGTAATAATTGGTTTCAGGCCGTATTTTACAGCCATCATTCGTGCAATTTGGCTAGAAGTTCTATTCGCATAGGCAATGCTGAACTGTGTGTCGATCATGGGGGCCGAGTAATCACGGCCAATCAGTTGAACGACTTGTCCATCTTGTGAGTTCCACTTCGGCTTTACTCCATCAATCATGCCGGTAAACACATGGTCTAGTTCATGCAAATACCAATGTGACGGGTTTTCTACATAGCCGAGATACACTTTGACTTGTTGCTTCTTCCGGAACCAATCACTTTTCAAATCATCATTTGTAAGTGTGATTTCAAAGCTATCTGCCGCCATGTAAAGAGTGTTTTCGATATCACATTCAGTCACATCTTCAGGCAAAACGGTTTTCCCATCCACCTGTACAATACACCGCGGTTCTCCCATTAGCCCTTAGCCTCCAGAGTCTGTAGATAAGCGATCCCTTCGTCAGTGATGATGGCGCTTATCCTATTGTTATAAGCGTCCAAAGCCTTCTGGATCAAAGAGTTGGACGGAATTTTAAGTGTTTGTCCGATCTGCAACGCTCTTTCATTCTTCACCCCATTGATTTTTGCTAAGACTGGCCATAAATCCCCTCGGCCATATTCCTTCTGAGCAAGTCCCCAGAGGGTATCCCCTTGTTTGATCGTTACCGTCTTATCTGCATACTGACGGATCGACTCCGTGCTCGTCGCTGCAGGAGTATTTGTCTGTAGAGTAGAAGATGATTGCGGTGACGCATCCCCCTGATATGAACTCTTAGTGGGGATGATGATCAAATCCATGTCATAGGTGACATAATCAAACCGCTTTAGCTTAGGATTTAGTGCCGAGATTCGAACCGTTCGCTGAATCGGGCCAAAAAGTAGTGTCAGTGGAACCCCGTTATCCATCATGGTTTCCAAGAGTTCCGCTTGCGTCCAGGCATCCGTGCCAATCAAAGCCCCTTGCAGTTTGAGTGTTTTTTCATCGATCCCAATATCCTGATAGGTCGGGGATCCCACCGAATCTAATTTGGCAATGGCTCGTGTGAAGTCGAAATCTAACTCTTCTCTGGGTGAGAGTTGAAACGTGAAGTTACCGATGCGAAGCTTAACCTGATCCACTTCACACCCTCCCCAATGCACGCATTAATCGCGGATCCCGAGAGCGCCAGTACTTATCGTTCAACCGACTGGCTTCGCGAGCCGCCTTCTTCGGATCAATGGACTGAATATGAAAATGTTGCTCGACATGGATTCGAGAGCTGGATCCCCCTCGAGTTCCCCCACTAATACCAGGAGCAATTGCAACCCGTTTGGCCAGATTACGTGAAGCCATTTCAGCCCGACGGGCGTTATCATTGATACCGTTGCTCAAACCCTGTACGATGTTGAGTCCATATCCAGCAAATACGCGAGAAGGTGAATGAATGCCAAGAAGCGACTTGATTGGCCCCGTGATGTAATTGCTGACAAATGATTTCAGGTTGCTTGCCAACCAGGATCCCATTGACCTAATCCCTTCCCAGATCCCTTGCACGATGTTGGTTCCCACCGTTTTCACCCATATGACGAAGTTCCAGAACACGGTTTTAACACCGTTCCAGAATCCAATGAGCCATGTACGTAATCCCAAGAAATTCGTTTTCCATGCGGCTATGAATGCTACGACAAGAGCGATTACTCCGGCGATAATCCAACCAACTGGACCAAGACCGATGAGCCATGCTGTCGCCATGCGAATTCCCATCGCCATGGCTTGCGCGCCGAGCCAAAGAAGTCTGCCGCCAAACATCACAACCTGAGGCACGACTTTTATAATTCCTCTTCCTAGAGTGTAGAAGGGAGCTGCTAACCCCATACCGATTCCTTTTGCAATCAAAAGTGTCGCACGCATACCAGAGCCTAATAACGTAAGAGCTCTACCTGCAGCAAGTTGAAGCTTTAGTAATGCTAAACCACCTCGTAATCCTAACTGGGTCATCAACACAGTTAATCGATTTAGAATTGGCCGACCAAAAGCAATTGCCTTCCACAAAGCACTTACGAAGCCGGAACCTTGTTTGAAATAACGGAATGCATCGATAAAACCTTTGACATCACGAGCAACTTTTAGGCTTGTTTTACCGATCCCAGTGAGGAATCTACCAAAACCGATAAGATCTTTTAATGGAGCGCCAATAGCGATCTTAAAAATGCCTTTTCCAATTTTGAATCCCGCAAGTGCTCCCCAAGCATATACAAAGTCTTTAATCAGAACTTTATGTTTATCTATGAAACCTTGTACCGCTGGTAAGGAAGCATTCAAACGAGTAATGAATGAGGTTAATCCTGGGAGAACAAGAGTTCCAATTTGCCTGCCAAAGTCTGCAAGAGTAGAAGTGAAAGCATGAAATTGTTGATTAAACGTCTTTTGATATTCACTAATACTCTCTTCCACTGGAAGGACTTTTGATAACTGTTCTACCAACATTGCGAAAGCTTCGGGATTTTGAGCAATAGCAGCCGCTATATCTTGACCCTGTTGCCCTAATACTCGAGTTAGAAGTGCTGTAAACTGCTCTCTATTTCCCGATTTTTTATATGTTTCTCCCAAAATGCTGAAGATTTTTGCCGCACTAACAAGGTTACCTTGAGCATCATGGAACACATCACCTGAGAAGCCCACGATTTTTCCTTTCTTGTCTCTCTTTACACCATTTAACCATCCTAATTGAGCGAAAGCTTCTAGTTGTGCCGACCCGTGCGGTCCCATATGCGTATAGGGATTCAACCTTTCAAAAAAGTCCTTCAAGTGTGTACCTCCGATAGATCCTTCCAATCCAAATCGGGCTGCCAACCCCTGTGTCATTACAATATCTTCGGGCTTCAGACCTTGGATTTTGCCAACAAGGTTGAAATAACGAGAGCTATCCGATAACGTTGCCACACTTGCGCTCGTAACGGTTGCAATCCTATTAACTATATCCGCCATCTCATTGACCTTTTGAGGATTCAAGCTGATACCTAGTTGTTCCGTAATCTGCGCAAACTGCTTCGCTGTCTCGTTCGGATCAGCGCCGTTTCGATTGGCCTCGAGTTCAGCTAAATATGTTGCTGTTGTGCCCACGCTTTGAATCTTTTTATAATCCATTCCCACTTGAGCAAGCGAACGATCAATCCCAAGAACTTGCGCCGTGTTAAACATCGTTCTCCTCATGGTCTCTTGTGCTTGCTTTGTGAGATTATCTACTTCTGTTTGCGACATACCAGTCAAGCGTAAAGAGGTTTGTATATTCTCCACGTTTGACGCAGACTTGATCGCCCCTACCAACGGAAGTGCCATGGCTGTACCCGCAAATATATTCTTCTCCCCGGACTTCACAAGCTTCTCCATGGAGTCTTGCGCATCTTTCAACTTCTTGCCGAATTGCTCCGCTCTTTGAATCGCCGTGTTGAACCAGGACTCCTTATTGGAGGAACGATTCACCTCATTGATTACGTTCTGGTACATACGCATGTTCCGGACGGCCTGCGTAATCGCCGGGCTCATTTGGTTCACAGCCGTCAGGATCATGGAAATGACAAAGCTCGTTGTTCCCGCCATTCATTCACCTCCTCTCGATTTCATAAGAAAAGGCGCACCAAAGGTACGCCCTAATCACGATTCAATTGTTCCTGCAACCATTCAAACGAATGCCAAACCGCCTCTTTTAGTTCATCACTGTAACCGAGCCAGGTGTCGAGGGAACAGTTGCATTGTTTTGCGAGTTGGACCCATCGGTAAAGGTCGAGCTCTTGAGCAAAAAAGCCGCTGCGTCTTTCGCTTTGGCCAATTTATCTTCTGTGAGACCGAACATTTCGTTGAACACGGCTTGATAATAAGTGATATCCGCATCATCCCAGTCATTAAACAGTCTAAGATAGTTCCCATCTGTCGGTACCCCGTCCACTTCCGTGACGACTTTCGCGTTCAGGTAGGTTTGCATGAGAATTCCTGCCTTAACAGCGTCCTCTTGTGAGATGGACATTGCCTGCAAGATATTCAATCGGTCAAGACCAGTAGGACGACGGAACTTGATCTTCTTCCCGGACGGTAATTCAAGCGGTCCATATACAATTGGTTGTGCCATATATGATCTCCTCCTTGTTTAATCTTCAATGATACCTTCAGCTTTGAAGCTGAGATCGTTATCGACAACGGTTTTACCCGCCTTGATGGCGATCGCTAATTTTTCAAATTTCACACCTGTTAGCCGGTAACGCCCCACAAGGCCCTTATCAGGCGCGTTGATGTAGCAACTTATCGTAAATCGCGGCGTAGCAGGAATGGCAACGCCGGGTTGGATGGTATTCGTTCCGAGTGTTGTCGCCACGATGTTTGTGTTCAAATACCCACGCTTCAACTTACCGTCAAACTTAATGTCACCATCCAGAAGAATCGGGGATCGGCTATTGGTTTCGTGATACTCTTCCGTCTCGCTAGTAATGTTGATGTCGCATTCCTGCCACTCGCCAACGAGCTCGGGGCCATTCGGTCCCATGACACTAACCGAAACATCATACCCTTGTATCGGTCTATTCTGCGGCATGTTCTTCCTCCTTTCTTTCTACTTGAACGATCGATTTTGCTTCGGGCTCCGTTTTTACAATCACGCCTATTGGACAAACAGGGATGCACAGACCACAGTCTATACACCCCTGTCCAATAACCGCTTTTCCTTTTTGAATGGTTATTGCATCGGTAGGGCATACGCCCTTTCGTACGCATTTTCCGCACCCGGGGCAGATATCAAGAATCTCTACCAAGTGGATCACGCACCGTTCCACTGGGAGATTTCATGATCGATAAAGTCGGCAGCCCAATCCGGTTTCACACGGATCGTCGTGACCACTCGACGTGGATTCGAAGGGTCGCGATAAGCTGTTGTCGCTTTAAAGTCTGCGATCTCCTGCGTCTCGACCTTACGTTGGCGCAACAACTCATCGATCCAGGTTGCTAACTGATCGGGTAACTTGGGATCAGTATTGGACTTTGCCCATTGCGTTCCCAGGTAGATTTCGGTCTCAAGCTTATCAAACTCCCGACGCACGTTGATTTGCGACCAATCATCCCCTCCGGCAGGTGGCATCACAAACATATTCACTCCGTTCCGGATCTTAAAGCTTCCGTCAATATCCTGCGTAATCGGGCTCATTCGAGCCATCGTGGCCTCGTATACATCATCATCTGATAGCTGGAATTGCGTGCTTAGAATTCCTTGCACGGTTTTATTGGATGGGCTCCAATGGGACTGGATACTTGCCAACACCCCTGCGTAGTAACCATCTGGAGAAACGTATGTGCCCGGCAGCTCCTCAGGTTCCACCCAGTTGTATGCCATAATCCCGCGCATTCCCGTCAAGGTAGCCATCTTGGATGCCGATTGGTCAACGTTTTGTCCGGAAGGCATGGACATCACCGCGACTCTTAATCCCTGAGAGACAGGAGCATTCGCCGCGTGTGCCAGAAGGGCCGCTTGAACGGCAGCACTCGTTTGCTGTGCGCAAAGCACAATATTCACGGGGATTGCCTCAAAGATCTTGAGTCCCGTTCTTGCGCCGGTCTGCGAATCTACGGTGCCTATATAATCCGAATCCTGCGTCTGTGCCCCATCGTCACCGCCGGTTAATGGAGTCACATTGATCGGCACAGGTAACGCGGTAGCTCCATTGGCTTTCGCTACATCCACATTCGGATCGTTCACCGTATTGAGCGTATCCAATGTCAGATTGTCATAGGTCATTGCTACACCGTCTGCGATGACGATGAGCTTACCGGTATTTGTGCTCGTCCCGTTTTGCCAGGAGACTTGAATCGGTTTCGTTCCGGGATACTTCCCGGTCACCACCACTGATGGATTATTTGAAGCATCCACCAGAGTCAGTGAAGCTTTCTTTGCGGAAGGACCCGCACTCCTTACAATCGTGATATCCATATTTCCTTGCCGGAAGGCACCGTTAACGGACGGCCAACCGGTTAATCCTTGCTTGTATCCGCCAAACAGCCTCTCCGCAGATTTCATTGTATACACTCGTACAGGAGTATTCACAGGCCCCCAACTAAACGTGCCAACGATACCGATACGGTTGAGTTGCACCGTCGTTTTGGGATGCGGGTCTGATGGTTGCTCCAGAATATCCACCCGGGGCACCACATATTGCGGCTCCTGCATGGAATCCCCTCCCTTATTCATTCAAGAGAATCTGAAATAATGTCTTCTTCAAACTCGATCTCGTCTACCGGTTCCGCAGTATTGATACGGAATCGCGGTGCATAATAGGTCACTTGCCAAATGGCCTCGGCCAAGTGAAGCATGAGTCCTTTGTCAGCGGCCGTACTCGCGTACTCCCAATCACTCAGGAAACTGTTGTCAATCAGGCCTCCGAGGGTTCGTTGATCCGCAACCAACAGTAACCGAATTTCCTCGGCCAATGCTCTTACTTTCTGTTCGCCCCGTTCGATATCCGCATCATGAACGCTAATACCTATATGCACTTCCGCGTCTACTTCGTCGTAACTGCCATCGTATTCCTTAAACCGTTGCTTGGGCACCCAGACACTTACGGACGTGGAGATCCCGGCTAACATTCCCTCAACCTTATGATAGGTCTTAACCTCGTTCAGCTTTGGATCGGACTTCATCGCGGCGATGATCGCATCCAAGATTTCATCCAGCATCAATGTTCACCACCAATCACGAACAAGCGCACAGCTTCAGCGATAACCGGAACATCTTCCGGCTGAACCCCTAGATAAGGACGCGCCGGGATTCTTCGTTCCGGTACATTGGCCGATCGACGAAGGATGACTCCGTCACTGGTCGGAATCAGTAACGCCTTTTTGTTTTTCGGTTTGATGGTCATGCGGGGAATGGTTCCACCAAGTTGATGAATCCGTGCGTATTTCAGCGAGGAACCGATCTCTACGGATTGATCCGTGACACTTCCCAACATAATGCTTTTCCTTAAATCACCCGTACGTTGAAGCAACTTGTTACCACGGGCCTTCTCCATAGCGGCATCTTCATATTTCGCTCGAGTCGCCGTCCTTTTCGCGTTCTGCCACCTTTTCGTTTGTCTCAATCTCTGAACCGCTTCTTGCTCCATCGAACGGATGGTTTTTTCGCTACGTGGTTTCCACTTCGGGCGTCCTTCGACTGCAAAGTTCTCATGGACGGAACCTATCAAAATCGTACCGATCTTCCCCATGATCGGCCGTAATCGTTCACCACGTGCCGCCATACTCGCCAGTACATTACCGATCGCTTCGATTCCATTCGCTCCGTTTTCGACTCCGGGGCCGGAAGCTTCAGCTCGGATATAGACCTTCATGGAATCAGCCCCCAAGGATCGCGTGATGCGCGATCAAATTGATGCAAAGCCCTCTGTACTGCACTTTTATTAGGTGTCGTACTGGCCATTCTCGGACGAGATTCACGCACAGGCGGTTGCTGTCGAGTGACACCGGGCTCCCCGTTCAGCAAATCCTTCTCAATAACACGCTCGAGTTGCCGATCAGCTAATCGCTCATAATGAACGGACAGCGGGGTGTCCTCACGATAGTTCACCCCGCTAAAATGAAGCGTAAGCAAAAGAGCAGCCGCCTTGTACTTGCAGATGACCCGTATGATGTCAGGTACGGGATCCTGCAGAGGTACGACGTACTGCTCTTTTAAAACACTATCGATCATCGTTTGGGCATCTCGGATGAACTGCTCAACCATCTCATCACTGAAATCTTCGCTGTTCAACAGTTCATGCGTACTTAAAACATCCTGAGGCGAGCAATACACAAGCCTCACCCCTAGATATTTGTTGTCGGCGCAATCGTCGCGGATACAAACCAATTCGGGTGGAAAATACGGGGCAATCCGTATATTCCCACCGTGATATCCACGTGCGGGTTTTTCCTTTGACTTTCGTCCTCAATAAACGAGAATTTCCCAGGTTGAGGCTGATCTAAGCCACCGTTATGGAGGGTAATGGTTGAAGCAAAGTCCATCGGGACTTCTCCAGGCATACCCTCGCCTCGAATGATAAACTTGTTGGATGGGATGAACGGTACAAAGTTCCCTTTTCCATCGCCGTACCCTTCTGCATAGAGTTCAAACTCCAGTTCCGGGAACAGAAGGGGCAATGCTTTCGTGATATTCCTCGGGGAAAGCGTCGTAGCAAAAATACTTTGCTTCAAGAGATCACGAATCCCCTCATTTTGAGCCATCAATTTGGCTGCTCCGTAGTTGAAATATGCCTTTTTAGGTTTGGCACCCGTCCCCAAGAACAGTTCCAACATGTTTTCAATGTCTCCAATGATGTTATGGCTTGGATCCGTCCAGTCAAAGCTCGGCATATTAGTATTCGGAATGTTCGCAGGAACCGTAAACTTGACATTATTCTCATTAACTTGAATCTTTCCATTCACAAGCATCTGCCAACGGAGCCATTCAATCCGCGTTTCAAGACGCGTGTTCATTTCCATCGCTCGGCGGATCACCCGGTCACGCCCGGCACGCTGATTGTACGTGCCTTCACGACGTGCAAACAGCAGCTCCTCTTCATTCATCCGGTATGTTTCTTTCCAATATGCAGTTGCATAGGTTCGTGTGCTTTGACCTGGAAGAGTCACGATGCTCGGATCCGCATTTAAACTATGCGCGGAAGTCATCCCCTGCACCGCTTCGATGACATCAACCTCTACTTTTTCAGAGTACACACCCACAACCGGCGCAAACTCGTTACCGATAAACTTCGTGGGGTCAACAATCACGTTTCGAACGATATGTGTGATCTCTTGCGTAGTCGGAAAATTAAGCGCAAATGGCATTCTTCATCGCCTCCTTTTACTGTTATACCGGGATTACCAGAATGTTATCGGGAATTTCCCGGGCACCCAGGTCGCGAATAGCAATCGGATCTAAGCCGACAAGTTGATCTTTCCAGTAGACACCCCCGAGATCCGCTTGAGCAATCTTCGGTTGCGTGGAATCCATAACGGGATAAACCAGAACAACGAGCGCTTTTTGGCTACCATCAGCAACGTATAGGTAATCTCCATCATTGAGTGCCGCTTGAAGACTGGTTTGCACCGTGATCGCATCACCGTTGATAGCCTGAATGGTTCCAAGCTGTTGCACCCCGCTCCCATCCGAACGCATAACAGAAACGGTTTGTCCGACAGAAAACTTGATTCCGGTATCGGGAGACACGTTTATCACCTGCGGATTCCCAGGCTGTGTCGCTTTTACCGTCGTACGAATAACGGGACGGTAAAGACCATCGGCTGTACTCACACCAAGAATGGTTCCTTTGTCCAAATCCCCCGTGTTCGGGGCGATCGTTATAGGGATTGTATGACGTGATGGATGTACATGGATTTGCTTGTCAGCAAATGTTCTTCCCTCGGTCATGCCGGGGACATTGGGATTAAAGTTGTCAACATAGACCATGAATTAGGCCTCCTTTCTCGTGTCAGACAACACGTATTTGCCATCAGAAGTAACGGTAAAACCGAGCGCCTTCATATCCTCGTCAGCCAGTTTTTTGACAGCTTCCGGGCTGTCTGGTTCCGGCGGTTCTACCTGCGTACCAACTTGCCCCAACTTGACGCGAGATTCTTCTGGGAAGGCATCCAACATAGCAAAGATTTGATCCGATTGAGTCAATGACTTTCCATCCGCCAGTTTAATGACTTCTGTCCCGGTATCTGCAAGTAAAATGGGACGCACTTGCTGAAGAATGGCCGGCGGAATCCCTTTGGCAGTATACTCAGAGAGTTTTCGATCAATCTCCGCTTCTCGTTGTGCCCGTTTAATTTGTCGGTTTTCCTCTTCCAGTTGCTTCATACGAGCTTCGTACTCAGCCAGTTTTTTGCCTTCGTCGCTTCCCTTACCAGGGTTCCCATCCTCAGACTCTCTGTCTTTGCCCTCCTTTCTGCCAAACCACTCAGAAAGTTTGGCAGTAAAGCTACTGAGCAAACTATTCGTTTGTTTGACCTGTTCCAGAATCTCTTTTTCCATATAACCTACCTCCTCAAAATCGAGATAAAATGTATCTGGCGGATCCGCCAGTACACGCGCTTCCGGTAAGCGCGTAAGAAAAGGCTCGTTTGTAAGTGCGAGTGCTTCAAGCACTGCCCCTTTTAACGAGCCGGTTTCTTTATCTCGATAGTTTTCTTGATACTCTGGACTTGCATATCGGTACTGCTTGGTCTGAACCATCTTGGCCACTTCGTCATTAGTGGGTTCAGCTAGTGCAAATAAGAACTCCCCTTCTTGGACGAGTTCCTTAATCCATCCCTCTGCCTTCGCGCTTCCGAAGGTGGGGTCATCTGCTTTGTCGTGACCAATTCGTATGAAGGGATCGCGGCCGATCGTTTGCTTTTTAAAGTTATCGATCATCTCACTAAACATCTGTTGTGTCATCTTGATCCGACCGTATCGAGGATGAATCCATTCCCCGAGACGTCCGACAGGTATCTTCAGCAAATCTCACACCTCCTAACTTACCCATCCCTTTGGCAAAGGCTTTACAGATGACCAATCGAGAGCCTGCTTCGAGATCAGATCGGGTTGCACATCACTGAAAACCGGTGATAGCACGCAACGGCAGCGGCCATGAACAGGTGGAATATTGGAACCCAAATCATCCATAGACAGGATCTTGCCGTTTCGGCTCCCGCAAATCTGGCAAGTTCGAGCATCCATGATGGCCATATACCGAACATAATCCGCTCCATACTCGCGATACGAAAAAAGACGACCGCGATTATACGCATACGTCGTCTCTGTCGTCACGATTAAGCTGGCCCGGTTCATGTTATGTTCCAGCAGCTCCGCTATCTGTTCCTCCGCCCGTTGCCGGGGTAATCCGGCCAAATGCCTCAGCAAAATCTCCTTGATACCGGAAGTGATATCGTTCTCCACTTCTCCTGCAAGTACAATCGATCTTTGCTGCAATACTTTAATCGCGTCATGCGGAGTAAATGAATCGTCGTCATCTGCTTGTTCCAAATCGATTCCTGGGTATTTCGCGAGTCTCCGTTTTTTCTTTTTGAGGACGGCCTGGCAATCCTCTTCACCATGGGCTTGACCAGCCGTAAAAACAGCCGCCGAATGCTTAAACAAAATCGACGATAAGCGTTGATGATGCGTGAGATGAAATCCATGGATCGCATGTTCATTCGCCCCCAGTGGGATATGAGAGAATGCGGCTTTAAGCCATCGATCGTACTCGACCAACAGTTGATGTTCAGAGTCATTGAGATAACGTGTGACTTGCCTCTCCCATTTGTTCATACTGGCCCATTCTCCGGCAGCATATTTTGTGATTCATCGGGTTGATTCCCTTCCCAACGAACATAGTGGTTATATCTCCCCATTAGCTTAGCGGCTTGACTCGGATCCGGAGGTGATTCTACTTTTCGGGGAGGAATCCCCATGCTTTCTCTTACATGATCGAAATCCTCTTGCGTCGTCGGGTCAAGATATCCCGCATTAGTCATCTGAAAAAAGATATCGGACAACAACTTGCGATCTGTTTCGTTCATTTCCTTCTCTGGAAACGAACCGTAGTCTTTCTGAGGACCAAAATTCAGTTCGATCATGCGCCTTATGAACTGTTCAAGCAGGGCTTCTGTTAACTGCTTATAGATGCTATCGAGCATCATCTGGTAGATGTCGAAATGAGCCTGCCCAAGCGCATAGGAACCGGAACGCTGTCCCTCATCGAAAATCAGTGACGGTACGAGTAGGCCGCGCAGCATCATCTTGTTGAGATACGTGACCGTGTTGAAAAAGCCTTCAGCCATCCCTTGCCCCCCGCCGGCCAACGCTTTGATGTCTGTCGGCTTCTCTCCGGCTTCCCCATGAGCAAGGACAATTCCCGTACCATTTTGCACATTAGAGAGCAGGCGAGCAGAGTACACTAGGTTACTGATCAATTGCTCGGGATTTTCCGGATCCGGGAACTCGGCATCCGGGTCATTGATCAACGCGGCCAGGAGCGGGGTTCCGTATTTGTCCATGGCGTTAATCCACATTTTCAAAAGCGGATCTTTCAGCACCCAATTCTTGCGTATTCGCTTCAACTGACTTTCTCCATACGGGTTCCCGAATTTCTTGTTGTGCGTGTAGATAATCACTTTCTCGGTTGGGATTATTACAGGTGAACCCGCGAACCAACGGAATTGGGTCACCCCATCTTTGAGTAATCGGCCTGTCTCTCGATCTACATTGAATAGAATTGTCCTCGGATGATACGTAGCGAGATATTCCGGCAAAATGTACGCCCCGGAAGTTTTCCAAACGATCTCGGTCGCGCTGTATCCTGCCCACAGGGCAGACAAGATGTCTCGGACATAAAGCGGAAGGGAATCTTGCATCTGCTCTAAGGCATCATTCACGAAGATCTCCAGCTTTTTATCCGTCTCGTTTACGTATCGATCGAGCTTATTCAACACCGACATGATCATGAAGTCTAACCCGGCAGCAATCGTTTCGTCCGTGAGTACCATTTGCTCGTAATCATAGACGCGGTACCAATCGGGGTTACTGATCGCATTGTCAAACAAAAAGAACGTGGTATAGAGCTGACTTCCGATCTGCCCGACAACACGTCCTTTGGCTTGTTTTATTTCGTTGTCTCCCAAGCCTCTTCACCCCCTTTACGTCAAAGCGCCAATCCGATCGGCCGCAGTGGTACCCACGACACGACCGAAGGTTTTCTGTTTGTTCTTGCCTAACAACATGTACACAACGTATCGCAAAGCATCCATGCAGTGATCGAACTTTTTGATTGGTTTGTCCTCTCCGCGTTCTTGGGCTTTGATATCCCACACGTAACTTCCAAACTCTCGCAGCGTGTTCACGCAGGCACTTGAAACCTTGAGGATGTTCTCCGTAAGCGCTACAGCTACCGCCGAAATGCCCGGTAGTACATCATTATCCGCCGCCACGATGTTGCGGATCCCTCTCTTTTTGAGTTCTGTAATGAACCCTTTGGCCGCTGGATCGATCAGAATCCGACTGATGGTATACCCTTTGATGAATTCGATGAAGTCTTCTGCGTACTCGGACGGTGATTTACTCATTTCCGTCGCTTCTTCTTCCCCCGAAGAGGCTCCTCCGGAGTGGTAATACTCCTTAACCACATAGAGCTTCCCATGCAATTCCCCGATGAGAAGAAATACCGTCGCATTTGTATGGCCGTAGTCAACGCCGACATAGTATCTCTCAAAGCGATCAGGCAATTGGGAAGCCGGGATTTTATGGAGCTCCTCATTGAACATGTCATAGATCACACCCTCTGCAAGTACCCAGAGGCCCAAAATATAGCGCTTGTAGAACACGCCGGAGTACATATTCTCATAGCGCTTGATGGTTTCCTCATCCAACGAGAGGTTATCCCGCATGGTGAAGTGTAAGTTCAACGCATTCTTGCGCTCCAACTGATCAAGCCATTCCGTTTTGAACCAGTGATACGGTCCCGCCGGGTTACAGTTGAACCAGAACTTTGCCCCCTTGACCGAACAACGCGCAGTGGCCTGATCGACAAAGGACTTGGGCATGAGCGCCACTTCATCAAAGAACATACCGGCCAACGTGATCCCCTGAATAAGATCCTGTGAGCTTTCATCCTTACCTCCGAAGAGGTAGAAATAATTACTCCTACCGTTTTTCGTTATGGTCAGGTAGTTATCAGCCCGATGATCCCTGACCTTGTATTTTCTCGCCTTGAGCATCCGTTTCAGCGGCCCGATCACGTTCCGTCGAAGGGCGCCAATCGTCTTCCCCGCCATGCCGAAGTTCTCGTCACTGAACATCTCCATGGCCCACATGACAAAGGACTGAGACATGACGACCGTTTTCCCGGCACGCACCGATCCATCACAGATGATGGCATTTTTATTGGCGTGTGGACTCACACCGGGGATCCACCAGGTCAGGACTTGCTTTTGCTTATGAGAAAACGGCTTGAACTTGAAAGGTGCAACTTTCAGCTTTGCTGAAGCTTTGCCGGGATCTCTTGGCTTCCAGTTTTTCAGCCGCATGAAGCGCTCGTGAAAAGCCTGTTCATTCCTCAGAGGTATCATGCTTCCATACCTCCTTTGCATTGCCCTTCAAGGCCTCTAGGAAACCATCATCCTCAGTTTCCTCATCCTCCTCCTGAGGCATAATCTTGTACATCTCGATATCAAGTTTCTGCCTATCTTTTTCATCGAGGATACCCAGGGTTTGCCGCTGCATTTTTTGCACTTTCTCTAAAGCGTTGACAACATTCAGTAGCTTGGAATCGTTCAACGCATCAACCACTTCAGTAACGATCTTCTCATCGAACTCTCCCGGGCCATAACCGGTACGAAGTTTCTCAACGATACGATAGAACTCGTTGGGATCCGCAAGCGCCCGTTCAATCACGTCCAGCAACTTCGAGGACAATAAAAAATGACGAGCAGTCGCTTTGGCGATGTCGTCACTTATAATTTCTGCTGTTTTTTCGGCGGTTTTTTGTGCCACGGAAGTGCGGTGTTTGTGCCTCTTCCCCGTCCAATCGTTCTCAGCGGCATACTTCTTGATTGTGTCGAAGGGAACCCCATACTTTGTTGAGAGTTCTTTCAAAGTACAAGGCTTTTTGCGGATATCGGTCACATATTCCGTCTCGATCTCGAGCCACGAAATACTCTTCTCACTTTGTAGCACCGATCCGGAACGTTCCGCTTCGTTCGGAGCGCTCCGTTCCAATTGGAGCGTTTCATATAATTGAGAATCCCACACATCCTTAGCTTTCCATCCGCGGACAGTCCCCTCCGATACGCCAAGCTCATCAGCGATCTCTTTTAGTTTCATCGTCCCGCCGCTTGCTTTCCAGAGTTCAAATGCTTTATCACGATCAGGACTCCTTGCTCGTGCCACTACATCTCACCCACCTCCGGTTTGTTTGTGTTGATTTTGCGAAGGAAAAAGCTTGTTTTCGGACGAATATATCAATGACAAGGAGGTGTTCACTATGATTTATAAAGTATTAACTTTTTTTGAATCAAAGATGTTAAAGTCAAACAAGAAGTTAAGAAAACATTATGAGAAATACTCTCTAGAAGAATTAAAATTACTATCTATTAGTTACGAAATAAGCGATATTTTTTTTGATGAATTCCCAAAAGCAACCAACTTCTCGTTCGGTAGCATTCTTATTCCCTTTATTACACTAATACTTACCTCTATATTCTCTTTGATAATTGCTATTATCAGCCAAGCAAATAATTTGACAGACGACAAAGCGAAAATTAGGTCTTTTTTAATAAGCATGATTCAAGATTTAAAAAATGGTATTTCTGAAGCTTTCTTTCCAACTATCTTATATCTTATTGTTAGCTATATATTAGTAAGTCTCATACTTATTATGATAAGGGCTATTTTGCGAAAAAGATACCTTGTTATTAAAGAAATACTGGTCGAAAGGGAAAACAATGAGATAACAAAAAAGAATTAATTGCTTAACTTCCACAACCATCTGTTATCGATGGTTCTTTTTTCAAAAGAAAAAGCACCCGAAGGTGCTCTTATAATCCACGTTTTTTGATTATTTTTTTATATTTATTTTTCAGTAATGTTTTCTCTTTATCTATTCGATCAATGATAATATCTATGGCAGATATAATTTTTGATAATTGTTGTTCCAGTATATGATCCCTTCCAGAAATCCTTGGCCAAAAATCAGTGTTTAACCATTTTTCAAATTCAAGTGTACTTGAATAACTTAGAAAAGAAGTATATTCCAATAATTCGTATGCAGTAATCCCGCCAATTTCATAATTTATTCTCCGTTCTGCTTCAGCAAAAAAATCCGCTTTTGCCAAAACTATCTGCCATAGCTCTTCTCCCTCATTCTCTGGACAATCATATTCGCGAAATTCTTCAAGAATGTCTTTAACTCTTTCAATCGCTATCATTTTTCGCATAAACGTGCTCATGAAATGATCTTCATCCTGTTTCTGTAAAGTTATCCTTACTCCCAATAACGTTATTGCTCCCCCAATAATAGATCCTATGAAGCCAATTATTGCTGCCAAAATTGTATTATCAAAGCTCATTTTATCCCTCCCACCTCAAAATTCGGCAAGAGGATACAATTTCCTACAAACACTTTTCGTCAAATTCCGACACACCAATAGTTGCTTGTATCAAACAGGAACTAATTCTTCTGCATAAAATTTATTATCCCCCTCAAAATGAGAGTATATTCTCCATCTACTTGCATTTCTTTACCCTAACTCCTAGCGTTGTGCCCTCGCTAGGAGTTTCTTTTCTGTCTTCTTTGATACTCACTCTGAAGAATATGAACACATCCTTTTACATAGAGTATATTGTCCTGCTCGAATAGCAGGGCCGCTCTCCGCACGCCGGGTAAATTTCGCCGTTTCTCCTAGTGGGATATTCTCGCTAGGAGTTTGTTTTATTCCTTCGCTCCGTGAGGGGAGTGTCGGATATCTTGCAATCCCGACGCCAAGATGAACCTGACGCATTTTTGTTCTATTATGGTTCAGGAACCCTCATGACAATCGGCTCATACGCCTTTTCGATATTGACCTTCACGACGCCATACCCATGCTATTTGTGCTCCTCATATACTTTTTCTGCTTCTTTTTCCGTTTCAAAACGCAAAAGGTCTACTGGTTTGTAGTTGTTGGTTAAGATAACACCGTATTTTTTCATAGTTGATCACCTCTTTTGTCAAAAACGCGATTTACTCTAGTATATTTTTCTGTAGATTAGAGATACTATTTAATGCTTGCACTTGACCCCTTCCATTTTCATATGCCACCAATCAGGTGGCTCTTTTTTATTCATAAAAAGACCGCCTGTTTCCAGACGGCCAAAAATCGGCAAAAAAGTGATGGAGAAATTGCGATGGTATAGAAAGATTCCGCCTACTTCCTCGTTGCTGTTGTACCATTCGCTACAATACCATACTAGCATGTCAAGATTGCTAAAAACCGCAAAGTTACCGCAATGAAACCGCAACAGAAGCGCAATGAACCGATTTTTCCAATCTTATATTTCAGATTTTTATCTTTTTAGTATTCAGAAATTATAAATCCACTTTTATGTATTCATTTGCCTTTTTCATTAACTTCTCGATATCTTCATCCAAATTAAGTGAATGCATCTTTCTATGACAATTAGGACAGAGAGCGACCGTATTTTCAATTGTATCTGGTCCACCTTTTGATAACCAAACAATATGGTGTGTTTCTAAATAAGGTTGTCCTTTTTTGTCCGTAAAAGGAGCAGGCTTTTCACATAATTGACAATAGCCTCTTGCTCTTCTCTTTGCATACTCAGAAACAAATGGATCCCTATCATAGGTTTGAGAAATTATCTTCCTGATTCCAGCTTTAGACTTTGGAAGGCTTGCTCTCTTTAAAAGTTCTTTATCGTCCAACTTTCTTACTTTCTTCTCGTTTTGCTCATGTCCATTTTTTATTACTGATTCCGGTAAAGCGTTTATAGACGTGTCATTCACAAATTCAAGAGGGAAAATCCACACCTTTCGCTTATTTCCTTCTTCATCAAGCTGGTATTCCTGATAAGGTTCCCCATGGAGTTTAACCTGTCCCCAGAATATATAATTATTGGGTTCAAAGACTTCAAAGAAATAAACTTCTATCCCATTTTCATTTGATTCGTAAAGAGTTTTGTTTTGCATAAAAGTTAGGCTTTGATCCCCTATCTTCCCCATTCCGGTATAATGGATAATCTCCCCATCCCATCGATCGTCATATAATGATTTAGTATGATCTGAAATTAAGACTAGAGTATTTGTTTCGTTTGAACGTCGCATCCCTCCGGATATACCACATTTAAAGATCCTCATGAGTTTTTCATTGGTGATTACTTCTCCACGCTTAAGTCCGTGATTAAATGACATTCAATCACCCCATTGTAGCTTGAATATCTTCGATTGCTTTTCGTATTTCCAGCAGCAAAGTAAAATAAGTTTATAAATTTTTCACTCTAATTCGTTATATTTTTTATTAGAGCCATACGCTTTCTCAATCGGATATTTCTCAGCATTCTTTTTAAGTTTATCGAGTATGGCTTGCTCAATATCAATATCTAACTCATGAGCTAATAGGAGAGTATAAATAGCAACATCTGCAAGCTCATCCTTCAAATTTTGATAATTTTCCTTTATAGCTTCTTCACTGCTTCTCCACTGAAAATTCTCCAGCAGTTCACTAGCTTCCAAGGTTAATGATATTGCAAGATCTTTAGGATTGTGAAATTGCTTCCAATTACGATCATCTCTAAATTTAATCACTTCTTTCATTAGAAGATTCATCTTCATTCGCCTCCTTATTCTTGTCTTCGAGAAAAGAAACATATTCCTACACGTATAATAGCACTATTAAAAACTAATATTTGAAAAGGATCACCCTTCTGTGATCCCTGAAAGCATTGCAAACTCGCAGATGGCCTCTCGCTTCCAATAGTCATGAGTTCGCTCTGAAATACCGAGCTTCCGTGCAACTTCAAATACACTTCTCTTCTCGATGTACCGCATCCGCAACAGCTGCTCCAAATGAGGCGCATACGACCTCAACTCCTCCAACGCCTGCTCAATTGCTTCTTTTTCTGATTTCAAGCGTTCGGCTTCTACTCTCCATCTCCGCATAGCGATCTCATCCGTAGTAACATGCCCCTCCACGTCCACACTCGCCTCGACCCCAAAAGGACGTGTACCGATCATAAGTCCTCGGATTTCATCCAGAGCCTTCTCGTCCTCCTCATCATCCCCCCGGATCGCATGGAACAGCGTCTCAGCTTTCTGGACATGAATGTGTTCCTTGACATCGGTTGTGTATGCGCGGCCAACGGTTGCAAGATGCTCGATCTTTGCTTGCGGAACACGGATCGAAGTGACCAACCCAATCCCTTGTGCTTTCCGTTCCGCGGATCGAATGAGTGCAGTTAACTTCGGATACCGCTTCAACATAGCAACCACTTGTTTCTCTACTTGCTCATAGGTCATCTTTGGAAGCACCTCCACGAAAGCCAACTGTTCCATGTCTCTCTCCCCCTTGTCTTAATTAGAAACGCCTAAAAGAGGGACTAAGCCCTCTCTTTACTTTCTTCGTCATTACATTCATCACAAATTGGCGATCCGTCTTCATCTATATACACCCAGTCGCCTTCCTTGCCGCAGATAGAGCAAGCTTCATAGTATTCTTTCCAGCTCATTCATCTCACCTCGCATTCCTCACACCTCCACTCCACACGCTCTCAACGCCGCCTTCGCGATCGCCTCTGGCGCGGTTGATTCTTTGGCGCTATATAAATTTCCAACGCATTCTCTTTTCCAGACGTAACACCATACGCCGTCTTCCCGAATGTCTACAGCCACGTTGTAGCCACGTTCTTTGAGTGATTCTACGACTCTCCATGCATCGGCTATGTTTGTGGTATATTCAGGCAAATCTCTATGACCGCAACTAGGTACACCAGATTCCCATGCGCTAAGCGCAAGTTCGACCTCTTCCTCCGTCCAGTTCTCCACGTATAAGGCCACCAACGCATCCCGTTCGCGATTGCTCATTTCTGACCAGTTCATTTTGAGTCACCACCTTTGAGTGCTTGGCGGGCTTTAACAGCGAAATAAAGGCTATCCTCCTTTGATATCTCCTCCAACGCTTCCCTGAAGCGTCTGTTTTCTTCCTCCAATCGCTCCACCTCATTCAGAAGCGCCGGCACATCTTCTCTGGCGTGGGCGATGAATTCGGCGTCTGCTTCCACTTGCTCGGATGTACAAGGTTCGCTCCACGAGATTAACCCTCCATCACTGTCAACAATTGTCCGTTTCTCAGATTTAATCATCGTCGGTACGTAAAAAACTACATCGTCTCCAACGTCCTCGCGGTGAATAGACCACGGCCCCGGCGTCGCGCGGTTCACTCGCTCACGAATCGCTTGCAGTTGCTCTTTGTTCACGCACTTTCCACCTCCGCTATCAGCTGGTCAACTGCCGCAAGATAATCAACCGGCACCCCGCGTCCTGACCCCACTTGCAGGCACAACCGATCAAACTCATCAAGCGGTATGCTTTTTCTTCCTCCCGTTTGCGCCGCTGTCCACGCATACAACAGGTGCTTCACTGTCAGTAGATAAACGGCATGTTGCTTCACGAACTCGACGAGTACAAATGCGATCCCACCATGCTGATCGACTTTCCGCAAGTGCTCCACCTGGTGCTCGTGAATGTCCTTTATCGGCCAAGCGGTCAGCGAATGTGTGGACTTTGCCTCGAACTCAATCGCCCGGCCTCGGTAAACACCTGTGTAATCAACCGTGCTTTGCTTCTCAAACACCGCTATGTGATGTCCTCGAACTTTCGTGTGAGATATGACTTTCATAGGTGTGGGACGCTTTGTTATCAGCGCCAGCCCGCGCCGGTTATAGATATCGTTTGTCATGTTGATGAGCGCCTCGAATCCCATTCCCCGGTTGGCATGTGTCACCTAGCATTCACCTCCGCGTCGAATATGGTCAATTGATTATCTTCATAGTTCATAAAGAGTAATTCAGTTCTCTTTGGACGACATGTTCCTTTTTTAACCACTTGTGAACTTGTAAATGAATCAATCTCTATACGACGCCATCCTTTATATAATTGATTGATCATATCATGTTCGTAATACGAAAAGCTTTCCCTTTGATCGTTTCAAGAAGATCCGCCAATTCAATGTGATCTGTTTTCTTGAATCCTCCCTTATAGCGGTTCTCGTTTCCCACGTACGGCGGATCCACTTAGAATACTGTATATGGTGAATCGTAGACTTGGATGACCTCACGAAAATCTCGGCATTCGATTTGTACATATTTGAAACGCTCAGCAAATGCTTTGAGAAGAGATATGCTCGTATGAAAATCTTTAGCCGGGTTTCTTGTGTTACCATGGCGCCATCCAGAACGATGATTATTTCCTGCTGCAACAGCTGATCGATTGATATAAAACCATCGAACCGCTCTTTCAAAGGGTTCTGCCGGCCACTCTTCCCATTTCCATCGTTCATAAAGTGCTCGGCTGTATGGCAATGTTTCTAATGCGGCTGCCATTCGGTCCGGATCTTTCCTCAGTTCAAGCAGAAAATTTACAACTTCTCCATCGATGTCATTGTATACCTCGAATTCTGCCGGTGGCTTTTGGGTCAGAACATGCGCTCCTCCAGCAAATGGTTCAACATAACACCGATGTTGTGGAATAAGGTTTATAATTATCTGAGCTAGTTTGCATTTGCCGCCATACCACAAGAGAGGAGATCTGATTCTTACATGGCTCATTCATCCCACACCCCCGGTTGACGTGTGATTTCTACCGATCCAGTACCACCATCCAGCAAGTTTTCATCAGACTGACAAACTGGACAAACAATCACAGATTGGTCTTCAAAAGCTGTTTCTACCCCGAACAAAACGTTGCAATCTTCGCAACAGTACAGATGCATCTCAAGACCTTGCATTCTTTCCTCTCCCCCTCGGCCCACGATACTTGACAACAAAACCTGTTTGCTCTGGCTCAATCCGAACTTCTTGATATCTCCCTCGCAGTCCATCGGCCACCATCTTTGCCGTCTCTCGCTGGGGAAAAGGG
The DNA here is from genome assembly GCF_023705585.1 of Collibacillus ludicampi. Taxonomy (NCBI): domain Bacteria; kingdom Bacillati; phylum Bacillota; class Bacilli; order Caryophanales; family Alicyclobacillaceae; genus Collibacillus; species Collibacillus ludicampi. Next base: position 1,524,949 of record NZ_BOQE01000001.1, on the reverse strand, counting down.
AACGTTGTAAGCCATCCCAACTCTTCTACGTCAACCGGCTTTCTATATGCGCTCTGCTTCATTTGGCCCCCTCCCTTCTCTCCCTCGCATATCGGATTTTGCAGAACGCACAGAGCCTTAACCCGATACCCTTTGCCTCTCTTAGTTCCCGTGGTTCCGCGCTCTTTCCGCTTCCACAGTCCTGATAGAGATGGTAGACTTGCGTTCTTCGATTCTCGAATTGTGCAACATACACGGTGTCTGGCAACTCTAACTTGTTCTCATCTACAAACTGCGGAGCCACCGGCTTAGTTGATTCCTTGATCTTTGACTTTGTCAGAGGCTTTTTTGGCGGCCCCAGGAGCTTGTCCAGCCGTTCACGCTCCTCGTCCGTCAATTTCCGAACCGTACACTCGCTCACGTATGTTTGACCCGCTGCACCGAAGCGTGGTAAGCCATGTTTGTATTTACTCACGCTCGCTCTCATCCGCCCGTTTCTCCTCTCTCAACAATTTCTGCAAATCTTGAACTCGGATCACAAGAGAATATTTTCGTGCTACTCGACTACGCACTCGCAAATCCGCATCGCAAATATCAGCGATCAACTTTTGCGTGAACAGGTTCATCAATATCCTCTCTCCTGTCTCTCGTGATTGATAGCATTCTTGCGGAAGTAACCTTCCTCGATCTGCTCCCAGGTGAAACCGAGCATTTCGCCAAGCCCGAGGAATAATCTTGTGAATTCGAACCAGTCACCGGCTGTTACAAATGGAAAATCCATCCTCGCTTTGTCCAAAGTGTAGATAAAATGCTCGGTTATGTTTTTGCTTGTATCTGATTCCATGTGTATGATTTCTATCTCGTATAAATCCGGCACATGAAGCTCAATTCCAATCGACAACGTAAAATGCAGGCAATCGACGTACTCTTCGAGGAGCGGGTTTCTAAACTCGAGTGAACATCCATATTTCCCGAACTTATTTTGGTTTATAGTTTCCCTAGTCCTCGGCTCCCGATCATTGCTCCAAAACTTGAAACCTCTCCAACAATTGGCCAATTCCCCGAGTTCCACTTGCAGAGCCAATATCTTTTGCGGCAACAAATCCTGCCCCTCAAGTCCCTTTTCGCGGATGATGTGCTCGTCCAGTTTGCGTTGTGCTTCAAACAGCTTCTGTAGGTTCATCAATTTCAACCTCCCCTCCCATCAACTCGTTTAGTACCCTTCTCGACTCGTCAGCACTCAGATCCGTGATGTTCTTTCTCTCCCCAAGAGCATACTCGATGATATCCAACTGCATCGTCCGTCCGCATTGAAGCATGCTAAACGCGATTATCAACTTGAGTTGCAGCGACTTTTGAGGTGTCAGCGTAGAAACAACCGCGCCCATAATCTCACGCTCCTTGCAATCGGTAATTGAGTTCCTGGCCGTTCACTCTTTCTAAGTCTGTAAGCTGCATAATCACCGTGTAATCCTTACACATCTCGTAAATCCGGCTTCCGATCCCCTCGTCGATAGCGACCAATTCATCCACGTCCTTCTCTGATGACACCATGATCGGCTTATTGTTCAGGTACCGGTAGTTGATCACGTTGAAGATGCACTCCAGTTGAAAGGGAGTCGGCTCTTTGCGGCCTTTGTAAAGGTCATCCCACAGAAGGACATCGACCGATTTCATGACCTGAAGCTTTTCCTCCATGAGGTCAAGGTTGTCTTTGATGTCCCCGAACCCCTCGACGTGCGGAAAGTACAGTACAGAGACGCCTTTTGCGATCAAGTTGTTTGCAATTGCAACGAGAAGATGAGTTTTCCCCGTTCCTGGAACACCAAGAAGCGCAATGCTGTTTCTCCTTGTAGCGCGGATCTCCTCAAATCGCTTCAGGTAATCCCGAGCGCATTCGTATGCAGATTTGACGCATAACGGCCGTCCTTCCGTTGCGAAGTTTCGGAATCCGAGACTACGAAGCTCGTCGGTCATTTGCGAGGATCTCATCAAGCGCTGTGCTTTTTTTCGTTCCAGGCATCCGCACAAACGCCAATATTCACGTCCATCATCCCCGCGAACAAGAAGTCCCCCTTGGTCTTTGCAAACCTCGCAGTCATATATCCTCTGCGGGTCGCCCGATCCAACCGACTTGATTCCCGGTGATGGACACGACATTGTTTTTTCGCGAAGTCGTTGGAGAATGGCTTGAATTCCTTGCATTTTGTCTCCCTCCCTGTTTGGCAGGTGAAACCTGTTCTTTCCCGGCTGCTATTTCCGACTGGGCCTGCATATGTCGCCTGTAGTCGTCGATTGTACGTATCCCCCTGTCGATCCAATTGTTCAAAACGGTCCAGAGATATTTGGGATACTCAGCTGCATTGTTGCGAGCATCCTCAAGCGCTAGGAGAATGACCTCGATGTCCATACCGTCATCGATGTAGCTATTGACCATGTCATAGTGATGCTGCTTCATGGTGACACGGAACATTTGTTCGAATTCTTGTTTAAGCGTATCCCAGGGGTTTTGTATACACGCGCGCGCGTCTATCCATCCTTCCTGCATTCCTTCCTTCTTTCTTTCTATAGTGTCAGGGAAGTTGTCAGGAGAGTTGTCGGCAAAGTTGTCGGCAAACCTGTCAGGGAAGTTGTCGGCAAAGTTGTCAGTGTGGCTGACAACTTCCTTGACCACTTTGATGTTGTCAGGAGAGTTGTCAGTCTGGCTGACAGGTTCCTTGACAACTCGTTTCTGTATCGCAGATATGAGGTCGAACTCTAAGGTGTATGTACCATCTGCTTTTCCTCTTGCTGGAGGTTTATAGTGTATGAGTCCCGCCTGCGTCAATTTATGGCGGCACTTATTAAGGGATTCCCGGTTCTTAAAACCCGCTTTGTAGATCAGTTCGGTATTGGTCATCACGAATGTTCTAGCCCAGGCCAATTTCATACTTTTGCGCCACAGCGCCAAAAGCAGGGCTAGGCCCTCAGGCCCGAACAGTTCGAGTCCACCAATATCCTCAAGCTGATCTAACAGGGCTTCAAGTGATGGCTTGTCCAAGGGAATCCCTCCTTTCGTGCAAATAATCTGCTAGATAATAGGTTCACAATCACTTCTTCACGAACACGACTTTCTTCCACTCTCCGCCGATCCGGACGCCGGCGGCTATCATTACACGGTCATTCACGTTCATTCCCCCATTAGTTTCGTACAAAAGGATTTAAACAGCCTCCTCGGCAAAATCAAAAACTTCTACTTCATCACCGTCATCGGTTACAACTATTCTTCCTTTGCCTAAAGTGCCAAAAAGTCCATAAGCGGCCCAATTGCATCCGTAACCTTCGTCCCTACCTTTCATTCCATCCGAGCCTTTACCATTGACACGTCCAATACAATTCACATAAGCTTCATTTGCTTCTCCCTCTGCATCAATAAAGTCTTGAACAGAGCTAATATGACCACAAGCTGGACATTTGAATTTCCAATCCCGAATATTTTTCCCGAATCGTTTCATAGCTTCTTCACGCCATTCCTCAACGGTTTGTTTAATCATGAAGATAGCCTCCTTCATCAATAATCTAGTCGTTTCAATTCATAGGGCGGACGAGCCGCCCGTATCAGAATGGTAAATCGCTATCGTCGATTTCGATTGTTTGCTGTTCATGCTGTTCCTGCTGAACCGGATAGTTATTTAAGAAATTGATGATCTCGCTTGCTTCTTTCTTTGTGAGATCCTTGGTGCTTGTTTTCCCTTCGGCCAGTTCGGCGACGATCCGTTTGAAATCCTCATCACTGATCTTCTTGTCGTTCTTGAGCTTGTGAATGTATCGAATCTGAGCCTCAGATACGTTCCCGGTTGATGCCGATGATTGACGTTGCGGCCTATGTTGCTGCGGCTGCTCATATTCGATTTCCATGTCTTCGACATCTTGGGTGAAGACATCCGACAAACTTGCGACCGTAAGGGCCGCATCCACCAACGCCCTCTTCTTCGACATCTTCAGGACTGTGTTGGCAAGTGTGTACGGGTCCGGAGGTTCCTTGCCTTCTTTGTGAGAAACGTACCTTTTTTCTCGTGTGTTGGCGTGCCCGACACCCTCTGTGATGAGCATTCCGTTTCTGCTGAGCTTGCAACGGACCGTGAAGGCAAAAAAACCGCCATCATAGTCCTGTACTTTATCCAAGATCTCGTATTCACTTGTCAGACCCATCAGCATAAGGATTTTCTCAGCGCCCGGTTTCAACATCGTTGGCTTATGCGTCCCAGGAATAACGCCGTAGTCGTGCCCTTCCTTGAGGGTTTTTTTCACAACCCCTTGAAATTGGGCGATTTTGTCCATGGTAGATTGAATCGTCGAGATATTTATGTTCTCGATGAGAGTCAAAGCATTCGCTGTTTGCTGCTGACCTTCGATCACTTTCACCGGCATCACCATTACTCAGCCACCTCCACTGAGAATTTGATACCGCGTTCTACGACCGTGACACCCTCTACGACTTGTCCGTTCTCGTCGATCGCTACTCCGTTTGCTGTTGAAATAATCGTTTTCTTTAACGATGACCAATCGACGCTCTCCTTGACCTTGATCGATTCTGGCCGATTCGCTTTTGTCCAAGTCAGAAGCTTTTCTTCGTCCCGGATATATTCCGGCTCTTGAATTCGGGCCTTCAATGTTCCATATGGTAATTTAATGCTCTTGGCTTTCGGGTTCTCTTCAAGTACCATGCGATGATACGCTTGGAGCAATCCCTCAAAGTATTCCGCGTCTTTTTGAAGAGCCCCGTTGACGTCTTCCAGCCATACTTGGAACTTCCGGATTTCTTCCTCCGCGATGGCTTGATTCTCAGCCATCTCCCGGCGGATTTTGGCCAGTTTACGCAAAGCCCAAACGGCCTTCTCCTTGGTATCAACCACGAAATTCTCACGAGCCTCATGTGTATCAAGCTGGTTTTCTAGCACGCTCATATTTAAACCCTCCATTGTTTGATAGATTTATCCGTGTTACAATGGGGATGAACTATCTACTAAGGTAGTGATCCCCATTGGCCCGATGTTCGCCCATCGGGCCATCGTTTTTGCATTGATAACCTCGCTTCTTCCGCGATAATCTCCTGTTTCCACCGCTCGATCGGACACGTTACGCATTCGATAAAGCGTTCTGCCTGTCGAAATGAACACCATTCGCATATTTGCTTCTCGTAATAGCCAACTGCTTCTGCAGCGTTCATGAGGCCAATCCCCGAATCATGCGATAGAGTTGAACCTTATAATCGGAAAGCTCAGCACGCGCATCTTGTGCGATGTCGTAAGGCAAGTTCGGAGTCCGCAAAAACTCCTCCAGCTGCATGATATGTCTTTGGATTTCCTCCACAGTTTCCAATCTCACCATGTACCTCTCTATCCCCCTTGCATTTATGCGATGCTTGTGAACATTGCTTTCATTTGAGTGAAGACTGTTTCGAAAGCGATCATTCGTTTCCACGCTTCATTTCCTACGAGAGCCATAGCTATGAACTCTCGTGAATCTGTTATTTCTGCCCACCTCATCACTAGATCGATGGATGGAATTTCGTGACCATTTTCTATCCGAGAAACTGTCGAACGGTTGATATAAAGTTGACTTGCAATTGCACTTTGGCTGAACCCTTTTCTTTCACGACACATGCGCAAAAGCGCACCGATCTCTTGCGAGCTCACCTTTTTCACCCCCTTTTTGTGCGTATTTCTCACACCTAAGGGGCTATTTTGTGATGATTTTCGCTGTTATTATCAAGATGTCTCCTCTAAACAAACCCCTCGATTCAAAATCCCTTCTTACAGATCTCCTCTTGAATTGATCCCCTCACACTGCCGCTCGTCGGCCACCACCCGGCGAGCGGGACCAGCCTCTGTCAATGCCCTCCCACCGAGCCGCCCTTCTAGTTCTGCAATAAACTGGCGCGTTCCGCACGAAGCTCTTTGATTCGAATGATGATTTCTTCCCGCCTCTCAACAGATGTATCCTTGCGGCCGTACTCAGCGGCCAGACGCGAATGCTCAACTGCGATTTGAGTTAATCTATCAAGTTGATCGCCGGATACTTCAAACACCCTTTTCGTAACCAAATCACTCACCCCCTATCCCACGTAACATTGGTTATTCATCCAATTCAAAAAAGCGTCGCGTGGAATGACGATCCGCCGGCCCACCCTGAGTTTCGGAAAATCTGTTCTACGGGCTAGCTCGTAAGCACTCCCTCTCGAAATCCCCAAGACCCTCGCCACATCGTTTATCGTTAGTGACAGCGGAAGATTCTCCGGCGATACAATTGTTGGTGTCATACTCAATCCCCCTCTCATTCTCACTGATGTATTCCGCGATCTTAGCCAGCTCGGCAATCGAGTCCTCCTTCGAGTAATTCGGATTACTTGCTAAATCTACGGCCACATACAGCACCTGCTTATTGAGATCAGCCAACAGAAGCGATTGATGAATGTTCATGGAGATCTCTCCCCTCACCCCCTACGCCGATGTAACGGCTTGTTCGTTAGATGAAGTTGAGCATTCATCAAGTTGATCTTCAAAAAGAAATGCGATCAACTCCTCTAAAGACACTTCAAATTTTTTCGCGATAATCGGTAAATGTTCTGCTTTTAGTTTGTTTTCACCGCTCTCTATCCGTAAATAACCGCCTGCTGTCTTTAAGCCTAAGGCATCCGCCATATCTTGAAGCGAGATATTTCTGCTGATCCTAAGCAGTCTTAACCGTTCATACTTCAATTCCATCACCACCTTTGATGAATACTCAACTTTCTACCCATATATTATTTGATGTTTGATCAAATGTCAACCAACATTTTGCTATTTGCTCAAATTCATTTCCTGCTTCCTCTTTCTCGTGTTATCTTTTATTTGATGATTTAGCAAAATTTTGAGGTGAGAATATTGTCACTTGGTCAGCGGATAAAAGTGAAGAGAAAAGAAAAGAAGCTCACACAGCTCGACGTGGCTCGTAAGTTAGGTATTGATAACACAACTGTTTCAAAGTGGGAATCAGATGTATATGAGCCAGACGCTGATAACCTGGCTAAGCTGGCCAACCTGCTCGAAGTGACAACTGACTACCTCCTAACCGGTCGAACGGATCCTGATAAAGAAACCGTCCAGGATCCAATTCCTCCAGAAGAACGCGAATTCCTCGAATGGGTCAAAAACAACCTCGAGGGTACTTTCTTCTATGACTTCTCCCGTGCACCTGAGGAGCAAAAGAGGGACATGATGAAAAGCCTGCGTATTATTTGGGAGCTTGAGAAACATCGAAAGCCTGGGCAGAAGCAGGGGGAATAAAAATAAAATATATCAATTCTCCACCAAGAAAACGACACCAATTAACACGATGGTTGTCGTTTTTGTCATATTTAAGGAGGTGTCGAATCATGTCGATTCAATAAGTGAATTATTTAAAAAACAAAAATAATTAAAAGGGGTAAGGAAAATGCATACGTTTAGATGGGTAATAGGAATTGTTCTTTTGATTTTTGGAGTCCTTGGGAGTATTGGCTCTATCATGGCGGTGATTAAACCCAAAAATGAACAAGACAAGGCAAACAGTAAGAGTGCGATCATCGGCGGACTTGTCATCGCTGCCATCGGTTGGTTCATTATACCCTCTTCGAGCTCCACTGCTGTTGAGTCAACTTCTTCCCCATCTCAGCAGGCAGCGGGTCCCAATTCCGAGACAAAAGATATCAAAGACAAATCCACTCAAAACGAGAAAAATGATGCTGAAAAAACTGCATATTCCATTGGAATGAATCCGGAACAATTTAAGGTATCATTCAACCAACAAGCTCAAGCTTTTGGAGCAAGTTTTCGAATAAACTCATTAGAAATTGATGAAGGTCCTGTTCAAAACTCTTTCAAATATATGCTCAATGATCATTTGGGATTGGTCGGATCAATCAACAAAAAAGACGGTAGTATACGTGATGTTATGCTTCTAGGCCAGGGGGATGGGACCTTAAAATCAGGCTTAGATATTCTCGGTGGAATGGGAGCATTAATTGCCGCAACTAATCCAAGTCTCCCGCCAGAAGAACGTGGTCAAATCCTTAAAGACCTAGGGATTACTAAAGGTGCAGATCTTAGCAATGTTGATAAATCAACTGTAAGAAATGGTTTGAAATATACCTTATCTAGTTCGAAAGACATAGGAATTATGTTTGGTGTTTCTAATGCGAACGATTCAGGGAAATAAATTTGAAAAGGGGTAAGGAAAGTTGAAAACTGTAGTTGGGCTAATTTTGCTCGGTATTGTTATTTCTATCATTTATCATTTCCCGGTGTTCTTTCTCGTCTTATCAATAATCGGCCTACTGTCTGGAGGATATCTCGCATTTAAAAAACACAAACATACCAAAATAATCTCCGGTTTAAGTGTTTTAGCTTTAATTGTTTCCTTCGTGGGACTCGGAAATAGCGGAGATCCGAACCAGCAGGCACAAAAACAATTATCTGCTCCAGCCGCAAGTACTTTGACTTCTACTTCAGATTCAAATAGTAGTAACAAATCCACGGATCAGAAAGCAAATTCCTCTTCTACTGACCAGAAAAAAGATTCTGGTACGCCTAAAACAGATACGAATAACCAGGTCAAAACTGAACCTGAAACCACACAAAAACAAGAAACGAAATCCGAACAGCAGGCTCCTGCACCGTCTACTGCCCCGGATTCTCAAAAGGCAACAGTAGAAATTATCAGTGTAACATCTCCGGCTCCCCGGAACAGTTACGCCACTCTAAAAGCAAAAGTATCCCCTGGAGCTACGGCAACAATTGAAGTCGATTACAAAAGCGGCCCGAGTCATGCAGCCGGACTAGGCCCCAAACAGGCTGGTCCGGATGGAATCGTTTCATGGACCTGGAAAGTCGGCGGGAATACAACAATCGGTACTTGGCCCATTACAGTAAGTTGTAATGGAGCAAGTGCTTCTACACAGTTTGAAGTGGTGCACTGATTCACACAAAGCTCACTACGTAAAATAGCCTACCATGACTTTTCTTTTCTACTCTTTTATCGGTTGTCCCTTTCTTCTCAGAGAAGGATGATTCTGTTGCGAAGATGAAGGGGGATGGATATGTGAAGTGGCTAAACGAATGATAAGCCAAGTATCATAAGAGAGGAGAATTGGACATGCTAGAGAACCTAAAATACGTCCCAGTATTACGATTTAGGACCGAAGAAAGACGAGCATTCGGCGCTACGGCTATAAGTGACAAAATGTTACCTCTAGTGGAAATAATGCAGGCTCAGAACCGTAATCGAGACACAATTTCAGATTTTAGAGACGAGTTTTCACATCTTAATACCCAGGTCATGTTAGACTTTCCCCTGTACCTACGGATCCAGAACAACACCAAGGCAGCCGTAAGTCAATTTATTCTAATGTTGAAGGCCAATCCTTTGCAAAGGGTACAGCTTTACCTTGACCAGCGCCTTATGACAATGGAAAACCTAATTCCCGTTGTCACATATGATCCAACAATTCCGTACGTGGCAGGCATACTGCAGCAACAAGAAAATCAACTACGACCTACTTATGGTACCATTGCATTTCGGATATTTCATCAGCATCACGCACAAGCATTAAATGAGATTGCTAGTTGTATTAGAGATGGAGACATTGTTTTATATGACATTGATGAGCAACATCATCAAAATGCAGTTATTCGCCAAACATATCCGTTGATTCATCAGACTTTAGCCAACGTATCGATAAAAACTGTTTTAATTAGATCAGCGATTCCTCGGGATCTTTATAATACACATCTCTCCCATGGTTCTATCGTTCCCCAAGCTGATAATGGTTTACTAACGGATTATTCTCAGTTAGGGTTTGATGCATTCGGCGATTACGTTGGAATCAAGAAAGACGATCTTACAGACGGTGGTCGAATAAGCCCTGGGTTTATTTTTTATTCTTGGCAATCAAATGCATATTACGGATATAACGGTATCCCTGGACAACTTGCAACTTTTGATACAGTCATTACACCTTCCGTAGTAAACTCTACTGTTTGGAACCAATTCGGAGCAACTCACCGAGAAAATTGTTTCGGCTGTAACAAAATTTATAGAATAAATAACAGTATAGAAAGCGGGCAGAATCAGGCCAAGTGGAAAGGAATTGCGTTCGGGCACTACCTCTACACCATGGAAGAGTTTTTGTAATAAACCCAATATGGATCCGCTTCTGTTCTAAAGAACATCTGTAGATCAATTGGGTTTATCAAATTAAAGTGTCTTTCGATATGTTCCCACCTTTTTTGAAACCTCTTTTTGATAATGGTTTTGAAAAGGTGGTTTATTTTTTGAGTTGATAAACAGTTCAACAAAATATCTTCCTTAGTTTCCCTTCCCTTTAGTGACTCCTTAATACCAGCGAGCTTCATCATCTGGTCAAGCTCCTTAGATGTAAGACAATTTAATTGTGCTACTGGGTCGATATTCTCGTTTTTGTTCGCCTTCCGCCTAGGATGAAATTTCCACGCGCCTCCGACATTCCGGAATGAGACGATTCCGCAATACTCCGGAACTTGTTCGGAAACTTTGGGAAGATGCTTGGTATGTACAACGACATAAATATATTCGAATACCTGAGAGTAATCCTGTATCTGCTTATCCAGTTTATCTAACGAGTCCAACTCGGTTTTTATCTCATAGGCGTAAGATTTCCCATTTATTCTGCCAATATCTAAACGACTTGCTCCAACGTTCATCTCGAAAGTACTAACCTCGTCTTTTCTATTGAGATAATTTTTTATAAAGTAATACTTGATGGTACATTCCCCAGGATAATATTTGAGAACCAGGTCATTTACGATCTTATGTCCAACTACAGATTTTTTTAAAGGCTCGATTTCGTAATATACATCTGGTGGCAATACCTTTTTGATTAATTCCCAAACCTGAACATCTAACTGTAAAGGCTGGTAAGCGCTGTAAATGATTTTTGTTAGCGAACCAAGCTCTTCAGGCGTAAAATGGTTTTCAATGATGGTCACATAATCCTTTTGCATCACTACCTCCCCTTCTCAAGATTAAGCATTGATTATTTTAGACTGTCCAAAATACAATTTCTACACCCTTTTGTGTTTATCCTATGGACGACCATCTTTATTTTTCTTTTGCTTCAGATCATAGCTCCGAGTCACCAATGACCGGTTCCCACCGTTGAAGGACCTCGATAGTCAAGGGGGATACAACAATCGGTGCTTGGTCTATTTCAGTATGTTGTAATGCCTCAAGTGCATTGACGCAGTTTGAAGTTGTTCATTAATCCCTTCATCGAGGTTCTCCTTTTCATGAGAACCTCCTCTCCCCCCTTTAATAAGTCTTTTCTTATCCTTTCTATTATCATTACTTCATTTCTCATACCATCTCTTAATTTTTGATGTTCCCTATTCCGTAAATTAGATTTAAAATAAGAACATATGTTCCCATAAATTGCACTAATCAATAGAGGTGAAGTCTATGCTTGAATTAGAACATTACCGACCTACTGCTCTCGAATCAGCGGTTGTTTCCTTTTATAAAAAGAAAGGCATAACGAATCCTTGTGACATTAACTTGGAGGTCTTCGCATACGATGCTGGAATTTGGATTCACGAACTACCAATGCCCTCAACAAATTATCATTTCAAACACGGTTATACAATCGTCCTCGATAACCGATTACCATATAAACAACAACGCGTAGAACTGGCGCATGAGCTTGGACATATCTTGCTCCATTGTGGCCGGCAAGAATTTATGACCGACGATTTTCGCGCTCTCCAAGAGTGGCAAGCCGATCGATTCGCGATGTATGCGTTGGCTCCGACATTTATGATCGGAAACTACCTGGATTACGCGTACAGCCGTGAACAATTAGTCTCCCATCTCGCTGACGTCTTTAATGTTCCTGACGTCTTTATGGACACCCGCCTGGATCTGCTCGAGCAGCGCATTAGAACACTAGCTGCGGAAGCTAAATTAGCGGAAGCGATTCGTGAAGCTTCTGCATCTTACGACTATTCATTCCGACATCCGCTAAATCATCGCATTGAGTACCTCGTCCGCGATGGCCAAGTGATTGGCAGGCGTCGTAGAGCTGAAATATAGGAGGTTTAGTCATGGACAAGCCGCAGTATGTCGCATTCATGGGGAGTGTACCTTCACTCTCCACGACTTTTCTTGAACAGATCGAAAACCCGCCTGATCTTGTCGTGAAATCCTATGCACCCTACCGTAGATTCGCTGTGCAGATCGCCGATGACGGGATGGACTCGTTTGGTATAGAGCAAGGCGATTTCCTCATTTTCAGGGAACAGCGATGGCCGACAAATGAAGGTCAAATATGTCTCGTTACTTTTGGTGATGAAGTCTCGATCCGAATACTCGAGTACATCTATAACCCAGAAGTCACGTTACGTGTTCCTGGCGATAAAATTCCCTCTTTGGAGCTAGCACCGACAGACTTCTGTGTAATCGGTGTGTTGAATGGTGTCATCAAAGAGGAATTCGCTGAACTTATATATCATGAGGAGGAAGACTTCGATTGGGGATGTTGATAGGAAATATAGATATCACGTTTGTATAGGAGGTCAAGACAATGAAAGGATCTGTTTTCAAACGTGGAAGCACGTGGGCTTATGTTGTGGATTTGCCTCGCGGCGAGGATGGAAAGCGCAAACAAAAGAAAAAAGGCGGCTTCGCAACCAAGAAAGAAGCGGAAGCTGCACTCGCCAAGTTCATAGCCGATGTCGAACGAGGGATGTATGTTGAAGATGCAAAAATTACTCTTGGCGAGTATCTAGAAGAATGGCTAAAGGACAAGCAGGCCAACGTCCGAAAAAGTACGTTTCGTTCATATGCTTGGCTAGTGAATAACCACATCATTCCTCACATTGGCCAAATCGAACTGACTAAACTTACTCCAGTCCATCTGCAACGGCTATATACAAAACTTCAGCAGCAAGAACAACCTCTATCCAACCGATCAATATTACACGCACATCTGATTATCCAAGAAGCATTAGACAGAGCACTAAAATGGGGCATGGTGGCAAGGAACGTCGCAAAAGCGATCGATCCACCCCGCCCGAAAAAAGTAGATTTTCAAGTATGGAATGAGGAAGAAGTCAAACGATTCCTTGAAGTGGCAAAAGACGATCGTTACTATGTGGCTTTTCTTTTGGCTATTACAACCGGTATGCGGAAAGGGGAAATTCTGGGCCTGCGTTGGCAGGATGTTGACCTCGAAAAAGGTATCATATCGGTCCGGCAAACACTATCGTACACGGGTAAAGGTTCAGAGTTTCAAGCCCCCAAAACTGATCACGGTAAACGAGCTATCGCCATCCCGCCGCAGGTTGTAGAGTTTCTACGTAAGCACAAAGTAAAGCAGGCAGAAGAAAAACTATTGGCTGGCCCGTTGTATCAGGATCATGACCTCGTGGTGGCCACACAGGTCGGAACACCCGTGACCGCACGTAATTTGGATCGCTCTTGGTATAAGTTAAGAGATGAAGCGGACGTACCAAAAATTCGTTTTCACGATCTCCGACATACACATGCATCTCTTATGCTTCTGCAAGGCATCCATCCGAAGGTTGTCAGTGAACGTCTTGGTCACGCGAATATCGGAATCACATTGGATACTTACTCGCACGTTCTTCCTGGACTTCAAGAAGCAGCTGCTACGCAATTCGGAGAAGTACTGTTTGGTGAGAAAAAAGTCAAAAAAACTGTGGATAAATCATCAGTGTGACCAAAATGTGACCAAAACGAAAGTGGCGCGGTCACACAGAAACCTGCGAACCCGCGCCACTCTTGGCTTTCCTGGTGCACCCGGAGGGATTCGAACCCCCGCAAGACGCGGTTTAGGAAACCACCGCTCTATCCGCCTGAGCTACGGGTGCATGTGTATAAACACCGTGCCTAAAAGCACGGTGTTTTCTGGCGTGCCCGGAGAGATTCGAACTCCCGACCTTTTGATTCGTAGTCAAACGCTCTATCCGGCTGAGCTACGGGCACAAATAAAAGTTACATGGCGGAGTGAGAGGGATTCGAACCCTCGATACGGGTTATCCCCGTATACTCGCTTAGCAGGCGAGCGCCTTCGACCTACTCGGCCATCACTCCGTGCGAGCATGCTTCATTATACATGACCGAGATGTGTTTGTCAAGAAGCCCTCGAGTTTCGCGCTAACACGAAACGACGCAACGATTGCCAGGTCATAAAGAGCAAAAACCCCCATGAGACCGCAAGGAAAATCCGTGCCAAAAGACCGCTTACTCTCTCAGGTGAAAGCGCAATGATTCCTGAAACGAGAAACATCATCGAGGAAATGTATAATGATCTCCCAAATGCCCTCCGATGTAATGCGATCGATTGGATGATCATACAAACTGCAAAGAATAGAACTCCAAGCAAAAATAGCATGAAATCCCCCCTCTATTCCCTCATATGGGATATCTATGCATGAAAAAGGGGCGCTATGCGCCCCTGTGAATCCTTTGAGTCTCTTATTTTGCGATGCAACGACTTTCACGAACCATTTCGAGAAAATATCGATGGAAACGTATATCATCCGTTAATTCCGGATGGAAGGAAGCTCCTAACAGATTGCCTTGTCGCGCGGCTACGATTCGATCTTGAAACTTGCAGAGCACATCCACTCCCGTGCCCACTTCCATAATGTGCGGAGCACGTATAAACACCGACCGGTATGGACCGCCCTCCAATCCTTGAATCTCAAGATCCGCCTCAAAGCTTTCCCTTTGTCTTCCGAACGAATTGCGGTCAACCAGAACATCCATTAGCCCAAGATGTACGTCTTCTTGCCCATGAATCCTTCTGGCCAGCAAGATCAAACCTGCACACGTTCCAAACAAGGGAACCCCCCGTTGTCCCATTTCTCGAATCGGTTCAAGTAAATCATATTCTCTCATTAATTTTCCAATGGTGGTGCTTTCTCCACCCGGAAGAACGATCCCATCCAAGCCTTCCAAATCACGCCGACGCTTGACGGTCACAACTTCTTCGGCGCCCGCTTTTTCCAAACTCTTCACATGTTCCGCTACGGCTCCTTGTAGAGCGAGTACACCGATTTTCATCAACACGGCCCCCTATTACCAACCGCGTTCTGCCATTCGTTCATTTTGAGAGAGGGTGGACAATTCGATCCCTTTCATGGCAAGTCCAAGATTTTTGGACAGGTGAGCGATCAGTTCGTAATCCTCGTAATGAGTGGTTGCTTGTACGATGGCACGTGCATATTTTTCAGGATTCTCCGATTTGAAGATACCGGAACCTACGAATACACCATCGGAGCCGAGATGCATCATCAGTGCGGCATCAGCAGGAGTCGCCACGCCACCTGCGGCAAAATTCACGACAGGCAAGCGGCCCAATTTCTTCACTTCGAGCAACAATTCATAGGGAGCTCCCAGGTTTTTCGCTTCGAAAACAAGTTCGTCTTCCGACATGGAAGCAACTTTACGAATCTGTGCCTGCATCGTACGTTGATGCTTAACAGCTTCTACGATGTTACCTGTGCCCGGTTCGCCTTTCGTACGGATCATCGAAGCACCTTCCGCAATACGACGCAGCGCTTCGCCTAAGTCGCGTGCACCGCAAACGAAGGGAACGGTAAACTCTTTTTTATTGATATGAAATTTGTCATCAGCCGGTGTGAGCACTTCCGATTCGTCGATATAATCCACACCTAACGCTTCAAGAACTTTCGCCTCTACAAAATGTCCAATGCGTGCCTTCGCCATCACCGGGATGGAAACAGCTTTCATCACTTCTTCAATAATGGTCGGATCCGCCATACGAGCGACTCCACCCATAGCACGTATATCTGCAGGCACACGTTCGAGTGCCATGACCGCCACTGCGCCCGCCTGTTCAGCGATTTTCGCTTGTTCGGCGTTCACTACATCCATGATGACGCCGCCTTTTTGCATTTCTGCCATTCCACGCTTCACACGGGAAGTACCTACTTCAACCATCCTAGCAGCCTCCTACCTTTTTTGGACATTATTCAAAAAGTCCGGGAAACTTGGCCGTCTCATACCTTCCAAGCAAAGTCATTCCACCGCTCGCGTGGTTTCACCCGCGCTTCGCAACTCATGACTTCCGCTCTCACACGAAATCGGCCTTGTTTGTCCCCTTTTTGAACTTATTATTTATAAAGAAGTTTTGCAGAAAGTTCAAATCGTTTTTATTGTACCACAGATTTCTAAAAAACTTCTATATCCGCTCGACTTCTTATGTTGACTTCTTGCTATGATCGGGCTTTAACCGTCTGAGAAAAGCACGGAACATGAAAAATCCACCGACGAGGATAATGAAAATCAAGATTGTGTTCAAGGTAAGCCACCACACCGGATTGATCATCACAGATCCTCTCGCTTTCCTCTATGTCTTACTTAAACCATCCCTTCACCGTTTTCGTGATTCCTTCGAAGATTCCTCGGAAAAACAGACGAATCCACGAACCTTTATCGTCATCCTGTGTTGCTACAAGATCAACGTTATTCAAAACCTTCCCATTATAGACCAGACTGAGCGTCCCAACTTTTTGTCCCTTCTTGATGGGTGCAGTAACGGAGTCAAACGTGATTTTTTGATCGACTTTCGCGTTTGCTTGCCCTGCAGGTAAAGCGACATAAACGTCCGTATTGGGAGCCACAGGTACTTCTTTATCTTTTCCTTTTTCAACGGGAGCCATTTGCGATAGCGGTTGATCTTTCTTGTAGAGCTGTTTTTCTGTGAAATTGTTGAACGCGTAATCCAGAAGCTTTCGTGTTTCACTTACGCGCTTATCGTCATTGGCCGCGCCGAGAATGACACCGATCACGCGAAAACCGTTACGCTCTGCCGTAGATACCAGGTTATAACCGGCTTGGTCAGTGAAACCTGTTTTCAGACCATCTAACCCATCGTAGTTCCCCAGTAGTTTATTCGTGTTTTCAAAAATATTTTTACCGTCTCTGACGACCAGTTTCGGGATACTCGTATATTTCAGTATCTGCGGGTATTTGGTTACCAATTCGCGCGCCACGATCGACAGATCATGAGCCGTCGTATAATGATCCGGGTTGTGCAAACCGCTCGCATCGGTGAAATGGGTATTTGTCATGCCGAGTTCTTTTGCTTTTTCATTCATTTTTCTAACAAATTCGGCTTCATTGCCTGCCAAATAATCAGCGACGGCAACATCCGCATCATTGGCGGAAGGGACACAAATAAACTTGATCATATCTTCGAGTGTCCATTTTTCTCGCGGATCGAGATAAGCGCTCGATCCTCCGATGTTGTAAGCCTCTTGCGAAACGGGCACCACATCGGTCAATTTCGCTTTGCCTTGTGCGATCGCCTCTTCCACGAGTAGCAAGGTCATGAGTTTGGTCGTACTTGCCGGATAACGTTTCGCGTTTTCATTTTTCGCATAGAGAACTTGTCCTGTCTTGGCATCGATCAAATAAGCGGCAGGTGCGTCGATCGAGAGATCGTCAGCGGCACGTGCCTGTGGAGCGGAAGAGGTAAACGTTACAGTCGCTACGAGAACGACCGCCAAGAATACACTCGCCCACTTATTCATCCATTTCTTCATGATTAATCAGTACCTCCATCTTGCGTACTCTATCACCTTATTACCCTCATGGCCCGTTGCCGTTATAAACTCTTTCATCAAAGTGGCTACAAGGATGAATTGGAGCAGCTTCCAGAAGAAGCTTTCTACATGTGAGGAAACTATAAAATATGGTAAGAAGAATACCGCATTTTATAGTTTCCTAGTCTTTAAAAATCCCTTGTAGATTATATCATATGACCTTCAGAACAAAAAGACGAGGGGATGACCCTCGTCCGGTTTTCACTTATTTTAAATACTATAGTTGGGAGCTTCCTTCGTAATCTGCACATCATGCGGATGGCTTTCGCGCAGACCTGCTGCCGTGATGCGAACGAAACGGGTATTGTTTTTTAACTCTTCAATGGTCGCGCATCCGCAATAGCCCATCCCTGCACGTATACCCCCGATCAATTGGTACATGAGATCAGCCAATGCTCCTTTGAAGGGTACTCGTCCTTCGATTCCTTCCGGTACCAGTTTTTTGACATCTTCCTGGAAATAACGTGCACCTGAACCTTCTTTCATCGCACCGAGCGAACCCATTCCGCGATACACTTTGAATGAACGTCCCTGGTAAATCTCCATTTCCCCTGGGCTTTCTTCCGTTCCTGCCAGAAGGCTGCCAAGCATGACGGTATCAGCGCCGGCGGCGATCGCTTTCACGATATCCCCCGAATATTTGATCCCTCCATCCGCGATGATCGGGATTCCGTATTCGCGCGCCACGGTCGCACAATCATACACAGCCGTGATCTGCGGCACGCCTATGCCCGCAACCACGCGAGTCGTACAGATCGAGCCCGGCCCGATGCCCACTTTAACGGCGCTTGCTCCCGCTTCGATGAGATCGCGGGTCGCCTCGCCTGTCGCAACATTACCGGCGATGATTTGCAACTCGGGAAAACGCTCGCGCAGGGCACGGACTGTTTCGATGACCCCTTTGGAATGGCCGTGAGCCGTATCGACAACGATCACATCGACTTGCGCTTTCACTAGCGCCTCCACACGGTCGAATGTATCGCGCCCAACCGTAACGGCAGCACCGCAGAGGAGACGCCCTTTGGCATCTTTCGCCGCGTTCGGAAAACGTTCCGCTTTTTCAATATCTTTGATGGTAATTAAACCTCGCAAAATATAATTTTCGTCAACGAGGGGGAGTTTTTCGATTTTATGTTTTTGCAAGATGACTTTGGCTTCTTCCAGTGTGGTTCCCACGGGAGCCGTAACCAAATGTTCGCTGGTCATGACTTCCCCGATCCTGCGGTTGAAGTTTTGTTCAAAACGCAAGTCTCGGTTTGTAATGATACCCACGAGCCTGCGCTCTTCATCTACAATGGGGACTCCAGAAATGCGATATTTAGCCATCATTTCTTCCGCTTCGTATACGCGATGTTCGGCCGTTAAATAAATGGGATCTGTGATAATCCCGCTTTCCGAGCGTTTGACACGATCCACTTCTTCCGCTTGTTCAGAAATGGACATATTTTTATGAATGATGCCGATGCCGCCTTCCCTTGCCATGGCGATCGCCATTTTCGATTCCGTCACCGTATCCATACCTGCGGAAATGATGGGTGTATTCAGTTTGATTGTAGGTGTCAGTTTACTGGAAATGTCCACGTCCCGTGGAAGAACTTCCGACTTTTGAGGAATGAGCAGTACATCGTCGAATGTTAATCCTTCTTTTGCAAACTTTTGCTCCCACATCTGTGAATTCCCCCGTTTGTATAGTTTTCCTTGAATGAGTATATATTATGGCTAGTTTAACACCGATATTTTTTGTGTCAAGCCGCCTTATGCATCCCTTTCTATTCTGAACCAGGAGGGAGATCCTTGATGCACAAGGTGAATCGTATCCGTACGGAAGAGCCTTACCGCAAATTGTGGGATATGTTCGTGTTCTTTGAGAATGAACAAACAGCAAGCCGCTTCCTCCGTGACAAATATGAGCAAATGGGTCTTCCAGAAGCCAAACGTTACAGTTATTTGGCGACCCCAAAATTTATGTATTCGATCAAACAAGCTCGCGAATATTACAAAGCAGCCGCTTGTTGTGATATCGTAACCAAACCGCTACTCCTGTATTACGGTATGATGAGCTTGGCACGAGCATTGATTACTACACGCGATCCCGAATATCCTTCTACCACATCCGTTTTAAAACACGGTTTATCCACCCGGAAACTCAAGCGTTCCGACTATCAGTTCGCTACCGACGAAATACGCATACAAAAAGACGGTCTTTTCGTTGTCTTGCATCAGACGCTCGATGGTCCGCCGTTGGAAAGCGGACAACGGTTTCGGATACAAGATTTGTTATCGGTTCTCCCGGAGCTCATCCATTGTTATGAACAAGTATATGGCCCGCCTTCTGTTTGTGAAGTGGATATTCAACCGTGCGAAGGAGGGTTTCGTTGGAAACTTCCGCGCTCGATCGTGCAGGCGAGCGGAAAGACGCGTGCAGAATTCCTCGCATTGCTCAACCGTTATAGCGAAAAAGAAGATTCCTTCACATACCCGGATCCATTGGATGAACAAGGGTGGTTGTGTCTTCACCAGAAAAGCGTTTGCCTTGAGCATCCGCTGATTCTCGATGATATCTCCGGCAATTTCCATTTTCGCCTTCCACATGAAAGTGAACTCATCATCCCTGAAATCAGCCTGCATTTCATGTTGATGTTTGTGCTGGGGATGCTCTGCCGCTATGAAACGGAACGGTGGGGGGAACTCGTATTAGCCTTTATGTCACAAGATATGTATATCATCAATGAATTCTTGAATGTGTCGATGCGCAAATTTCCGAATCTGATTCTCAACCATCTTTTCGAAGAAAAATTTTTGTTTTATACACCGTAGAACAGGAGCGTCAAGAATGAATACAATGCATCTGCAACAACCAACAGATAGCTATCAAAGGAAGCTCATCGCTGTACGTCAGGATTTAAAGGAGATCTTACAGGAAAGTATCCTTTCGCTCGATTTGCTCATGGATGATTTCTTGCATTTGAATGAAGAAACGTTCCCATTGCTGCTTCTGCTTTCGAGCGATATCAGCAAAGCTTCCTCCAAGACCGAGATTCGTGCGGCAACGATTATTGAAATCTTGCTCATGGCTACACGCGTACACCGAAAGATCAGTGATCCGTCACCCACTCTGCAGCAGACCGATCCATTGCGAAAAGATCAAATGATCATTTTAACCGGGGATTACTTATATGCAAAAGCATTATCCTTAGCCGCACAGGAATCCGTTTTGCTTGTAAAAGGGATATCGGAGATGATTCAGAGTCTCGTCATCGCCGGGGTCGTTTTACAAAACCAATCCGACCAAGAAGAAGCCGACGATCATCATAACTTGGTGAACACCTATTACCATGCGGCGAATTTGTCATCGATCTGTTGCCGCTTGGGAGCACAGATCGGAAGCGCCTCTCCCGAACTTATTCGTTCGCTCTCTTCTTACGGATTCTCGTTCGGAATGGCCACTCAAATCAAAATGCATATCGCCTCGCGTCAAGGACAAGCCGTCTCCAAGTCGAGCATGGCCGATCGATCCGTCCGTATCGTTACATATTCCAGCTCTCTTATTAAACAGTATATACATAAAGCGAAACGATACCTGACCGCAGTTCCCCCATGCCAAGCAAGAGATCGACTCGCCTATATGGCCGATCACTTGCTTGCTGGCACCGAATAGATATTCATGATTTGTATGTCTACAGGAGGTGACTCGTGATGCTGATTTTGCGTTCGCTTAAAGGGATTTTCCTGCTTGTTCGTTTTGTTCCCGTTCTCTCTTGGAGCCTTTCTGCGATCCTGCTTTCACTCGGATTTGCCATTCATGACCTTCACGGAGTCTCTTCAGTCGATTGGCTCCTTTTTTTCATTTTGGTGGCCTGTTGCATTTTGTTGCAAGGGTTGATCGCCCATTCATTTCATGAGATTACCGGTTGGCGTTCAGGAACATATATTCACTCGTCGGGAATACCCTCTGGCGAGAATATTGGAACCAAACAAGGAATGGTATCGAAAGAGCGATTGTTTTATGTCGGTTCTTTAGGGATCGTAGCGATTTTCTTACTCGGCTGGTACCTGAATCGTGTGACCAGTTCTTATATCTGGCTCTTTATCATTGTCGGCGTTTGGGCCGCGATGTCATATACCTGTTCGCCGATGCGATTCGCCTTTTATCCTTTATTGGGAGAATGGTTAGCCGCTTTCCCTGCCATGGTTGCCAGTAGTTTGGGGGCTTATTGTGTCCTTACCGGCGGTTATAGTGTCACTGTTTTCTGCGCGGGTATTTTACACGGTTTGTTATGTACCTCCTGGTTAATGCAACATCATATCACAGATCTTTCAGCCGACCTACAAGAATCGCCTCCCAAAAATACAACGGTCGCTTACGTTTATAAGCGTTTCGGGCTGGAACAAGTGCGTTATGTGCCTGCTGTCTATTTCCTGATTACAGCATTTGTCGCTCTCCTGATGGTCTATTGCATCAGTTCTGTATTTACCGTTTCCATCTTGACAGCGTTACTTGGGTTTCACGCCGCATGGAACACAAATCCCCGCGATGTGGCAAGCGTGACTTTCAATCAAATTAAAATGATCGCGCTCACCGTGTTGCATACGGTGTTCTTGTTCGGTATGGAGAGTATGGGATTCGGGTAATGGGGATTCTTTTATGGAGTCAACAGCTCTGAGACATCCAATCATGAAAAAAGGGCTCTTCCTGAAGGAAGAACCCTTTTATGTTGCCTAGCAGCGACCTACTCTCCCGGGGGCTCCCGCCCCAAGTACCATTGGCGCTGGAGAGCTTAAC